>JADGAB010000070.1 GCA_015232245.1 Magnetococcales bacterium
ATCCAAGGGCAAAGCCCTTGGGACTTTGCTTTTGACTTTGGCGCGCTTTTCAAAAGGGAATTGCGAAGCAATTCCCGCGCGCCCAGCCAAGCCGCAAAGCGACGCCTTTTCAGCCGTGCGTCCCGCATTGCCGTCGGGTCTGAAATTCAACATCCCGAAATGGGCGCGATTTAAAAAGGAGAATCTCCTGAACGCAACCGCAATACACAAATGGATTTTATTGACGATCAATTTTTCCTTGCTTTCAGGGGCGACTCGCAACATATTGTAACCAACTGAGGGATGTGGCAACGAACTCAAGGAGGCTCGCATGGAACACAAGACAAGACCGTTGGTCGGAAGTCGCGGTTTGATCGTCCTGGGCGCCCTGTGCATCATGGGCATCACCCTCCATGGCATTCTGGACAATCCGGGGGAACTGATTCGCAACGATCTTCAGTTCGGCCCCATCATTGCTGCCAGCCGTATCATCATTCCACTCTTCATCACGCTGGGTTGCATCCATCTTCTGGCCAGCATCACCAAGTGCCAGGCTTGCGGTAAAATCCTCTTCTGGAAAAAACGCCCCAACCACACCTGATTTCACCGTTGCCCTCCTGTTGACCTGCTGTCAAGATGTTCCGACCACTCCCGGACTCTTGACAACAGGAGACTCCAAGGCCAATCCCATGCCTACGACCTCTGACCTCTCCCTCACCCCCAGCCAGAAAAAGGCGCTGCAGGCCATTCTGGAGAAACGACCCGTCCGGATTCATCTGGCGATTCTCTCCACGCTCAAATCCAGGGGCTGGATTCAACTGGCCATGAACGACGCCTCCATGGGCACGGCCACCAGTTACGACCTGACCCCGACGGGACGGGAGACCCTGGGGGTCCGGGATCCCGGGTCCACGGTCCGGAGCGCCAGCACCATCGGACTGGAAGCGGAGATCTGCGAGGAGTGCGGAGGTTCCGGACAACTGTTCGTCCTGGACGGCAACGAAATATCCGACCCGTGCCCCTGGTGTCAGGGGACGGGCCGGATCACCTCCATGCTGGAAGAGAACTAAAAAGCGCAACGCCGGAAAGGCACCGCTTCGCGGCTTTTTGGGCGCGCAAGGGAATTGCTTGGCAATTCCCTTTTGAAAAGCGCGCCAAAGTCAAAGGCAAAGTCCCAAGGGCTTTGCCCTTGGATCCCACCAGGGGGATAATCCCCCTGGACCCCTATAAATAAAACGACGCATCCCAGAATGGTTGCGGTTTAACGGCTCCTTACCGCTCCAGGGTCACGGCCACGAACAGCACCGTTCCCTCCCGGGCCACCCGGAGCAGAATGTTGCGGCTCTTGTCGATTTTATTCATCTCCTGATTGTACTCCTTGACACTCTCCACCGCGACCCGGTTGACATCGACAATCACGTCACCCACCCGAAGACCGGCCCTTGCCCCCGGTCCTTCCGGATCGACCCCGACCACGATCACCCCTTTGATATCCTCGGCCAGACGGGATTGACGACGCTGCGCATCTCCCGGATTCTGGACCCGGATTCCCAAAGGATCGGTTTTGGCGGCGGTTTCCGGACGCTTCGAGGCGGAAGCCTCCTCATCCCGGGGCAACTCTTCGATTTTGACCTTCAAGGTCTGCTCTTTGCCGTCCCGGAGAATGACCACCGGCACCTTGCTGCCCACCGCCGTGGCGGCCACCAGGGTGGGGAGATCCCGCATCTTGTGGATCTCCTGGCCATTGAATTTCATGATCACATCGCCGGCCTTGATCCCGGCCTCGCTGGCCGGACCGCTCTTGACCACCTGGCTGACCAGAGCCCCTCTGGCCGCATCCTGTCCCAGGGCGGAGGCCAGATCCTGGGTCACCACCTGGATTCCCACGCCGATCCAGCCCCGGGTCACCTTGCCGGAACTCTTGAGCTGGGTCACGACACTCTTGGCCATATTGACCGGAATGGCGAAACCGATCCCCATGTATCCGCCGGAACGGGAAAAGATCGCGGTGTTGATGCCGATCACATTGCCATCCATGTCAAACAGCGGACCGCCGGAGTTGCCCGGATTGATGGCCGCGTCGGTCTGGAGGAAATCCTCGTAGGGACCGTTGCCGATGGCCCGTCCCTTGGCGGAGATGATCCCGGCGGTCACTGTGGCCTCCAGTCCGAAAGGATTGCCGATGGCCAGCACCCAGGCCCCCACTTTCACGGCGTCCGAGTCCCCGAGTTTGGCTGCGGGGAGTTTCTGCTTGACCGTGACCTGGATCAGCGCCAGATCGCTCTTGACATCGGTACCGATCACCTTGGCCACGAACTCCCGTTCATCGGCCAGACGCACCTTGATCTCATCCGCCTCTTCGATCACGTGGTTGTTGGTGAGGATATAACCATCCGGATCGATGATCACCCCGGATCCCAGGTTGTGGGTCTGCATCTCCCCCTGGGGCAGGCGGTCCATGAAAGGCTGAAAGAACTGCTCGAAAGGACTGTTCTTGAAGGGATTGTGCTGCGTTCCCGACTTGCTGGCCCGGGCCTTCTTGCTGGTATGGATGTTGACCACCACGGGTCTCAACTCCTCCACCAATCCGGTCAATTCGGGCAATCCCCGCGCATGGACCGAAACACTGCCCAGACAAAGCAAAACCGCCACCCACCAACCCGCCAGAGTTGCGCCCATCCATCTTCTATCCATACCATCGCTCCTTGTTTCGATCCATGACCACTCCCGGACATCACAGCCTGCCTGTACAGCATGCTCACCGCTTCAGATTAATCTTTTTCCTTGCTTTCACAAGGGAAGAGCCTCGCATCCGCCAAAATTTTCCCGCTCCAAAGCCGAGACATCCACCAAAAATCAATTTCCGCGGCATCGGCATCCATTATCGCTTGTCCTCCAGCCCGGGCCAGGGTACCATCCCCGGCACATGGAGCTTTTTTACTCTTCGACATCAATCGGTTAACGATCAATCGCCCATGAAACTTTTGCAAATCAGGCAATCCATGTTGATTGAAGCCTAACCTCCATGAGCGATCCGACCGAAAATCCCATTCTGCGACCGATTCTGCTGCTCAGCGGGATCATCATTCTCCTTGCCCTGGTCGTCGGCGGATCGTTGACCTGGACCACCAGCGAACATATGAAATCCGAACGGTTCATTCGTGAATTTCACATGGCCGCCGCCGAATATTGCGATCACATCCAGGAACAGATCCAGGGGATCCGGGCCCAACACGCCGAAGAACACCTGGCCAAAAGCAATGCCATGGTCGGGGAAAAAATCATCAAGCGGAAAGAAGATCATGTGCAGATCATGATCGATGAGTTCAAAAAACTCAGCGCGGTGCATGCACGCTTCCACGCCGAGGCGGCCAGGAACGAACAACTGACCACCCTCATGGTTTCGATCACCCAGGCATTTGACCAGTTCCTCACCATCCACCGTCAGTTTCCCGATCACGCCGAGATCGACCCGTTCTACGAAAGCGCCTTCGACTGGCTGGTGATCCTGAACGACCAGACCGACGCCTTGAGCCTCCTGCATGAAAAAGCGGTCGCCGAACTGACTGACCGCCAACATGCAAACGATAAGAATCATCAGAAAATTTTCTATTTGATTTGTTTCGTCATCATTTTAATTGGATTTCTCACCGTGCGCAAAATCCTCCAGATCATCTCCCAGCAATGGTCGATCCGGCTGGATGCGGAACGGGCGTTGAGCGCCCGCACCGCAGAACATGCCAAAGCCAATTCAGAGATCGATTTGTTGGAGCGTTCCAGTCGCGGTCTGGTGATGGCCTTGGCGAATCTGGCGGAAAACCGGGACAGCGACACCGGGGATCACGTGCTGCGGGTGGCGCGCTTGACCCACGAAATCGCCCGGGAGATGGGTCAGACCCATCCGGCCCTGCACGGAGAGTTCATGAAACAGATCGCCCTGGCGAGCATGCTGCACGATGTTGGCAAGGTCAACACCCCGGATTCCATCCTGCTCAAGCCGGGAAAACTCTCCCCCGAAGAACGGGCCGTGATGCAGGAACATGCCCGAAACGGTCACATTTTCCTGAGCAAACTCAAAGAACTGGTGGACGGAGGCTCCTATCTGGATCTGGCCATACGGATTGCCGGCTTTCATCACGAACAGTATCAGGGTGGAGGCTATCCCGACGGTCTGGCCGGGGAGTCGATCCCCATCGAGGCGCGCATCGTGGCTGTGGCGGATGTCTTCGACGCCCTGACCTCGCGCCGCCCCTACAAGCAGCCATGGCCCGAGGAACAGGCTTCGACGTTCATTCAGGAGCACTCGGGCAAGATCTTCGATCCAGAGGTCGTGAAAGCCTTTTTACAGGTTTTTGCCCGACGCAATCAATTTCTGGGCATGGCCTGGACCGAGGAGATGACGGTCGGGGTAACGGTCCTGGATCAGGATCACCAACTGCTCATTCAACTGATCAATCAATTGGATTACTCCTGCGCCATCTCCGACCCCATCCCGGTGGGACTGGTGCTCATCGAACTGGTCAACTACACCCGCCACCACTTTGCCCGGGAAGAGGACTATCTGCGTCAGATTCAATTTCCGGGCATCACCCGACACCAGGAACGCCATCACGATTTTGCCGAGCAGGTTCTGGTGTTGCGGCAACGCTTTTTCCGCGATCAGGATCTGAACCTGGCCGACGAACTGCATCAACTCATGGCAACGTGGTTGACCAAACACATCCTGGTGGAAGACCGGGCCTACCTCTCCTGGGTGACCGCCCATCCTGCGGCAACCGTTGCCCCGGAACTCTCCTGACCCGAAATCCGGCAGGATTTGCAAGATGAAACATTGAAAGTCAGACGCAATTCTGTATGATATCCTCCATATGTAACCGGTCTGCAACCGATGCCTGCGGCGCCAGGACCGAAAAAACAGAAGCTTTTCAAGGAGGAATCCGCCATGATGGTCGCCAATCTCGCCGAAGTGATCCAGGAAGCCATCGAAGAGACCAGCGTTGCCTTTTTCACCTCGGATGTCGGCATCAAGGCCGGTCCTTCGGTCACCCAGTCGGCAGATCAACCCTATGTGCCACCCCAGGCGGATGTCACGGCCATCATTGCGTTCAACGGAGTGATCGAGGGGGGAGTCCATCTTTCGGCGCCATTCCATTGCGCCTTGGGTCTGGCCAACGCTTTTTCGGGGGAAGAACTCGAATCCTTCAACCATACCGCCAAGGATGCCATCGGCGAGTTGGCCAACATCATCGCCGGCGCCGTGAAAAGCCGCATCTGCGATGATCTGATCAACCTGACCCCACCCCAGGTCGTGGTTGGCCGGGATCACCAGATCGGTTACACCAAACCGCTGGAAAGCACCAAATGCTACTTCCGCACCGACAACGGCCCCTTCTTCGTGGAAGTCTTCTACAAGAAATGATCAGCGCAAGGTCCGCGCCTTCTCCATGGCCCGCATCACGTGGGCCTGAGCCGCGTTGAGCAAAGACCGCAGGCTGGAAGGGTCGGCAAACTCACCCCGGTCATCCCGTGAGAGCCGTTCCAGAGAGTCAAGGGCCTGTCGCGCCTTGGTGATCTGATCCAGAATCTCGCTGGTGGTTTTGGCGGGGGGCTTGGGCATGGGTTCAGCTCTCCGGTTTCTGGGCGCGATTGCGCAATTTCTGCCAATAATCGAGCCGTTTGGCAATTTCCCGTTCGAATCCCCGCTCCACGGGTTGATAGAAACGCTGACCGATCAACGGCTCGGGAAGATAATCGGCGGCCACGTAGCCATCCTCGTGATCATGGGGATAGCGGTACTCCTTGCCATAACCCAACTCCCGCATCAATCGGGTGGGGGCATTGCGGATGTGCAGCGGCGGTCCCAGGGAACCGGATCGCCCCGCGCACTCCATGGCCCGTCCAAAGGCGGTGTAGACGCTGTTGCTTTTCGGGGCTGTGGCCAGATAGATCACCAACTGGGCCAGGGCCAGTTCCCCTTCCGGGGAACCCAGAAAGTGATAACTCTCCTTGGCCGCCAGGGCCAGGGTCAGGGCCTGGGGATCGGCGTTGCCGATGTCCTCGGAGGCAAAACGGATCAAACGCCGCACAATATACAACCCATCCTCTCCGCCTTGCACCATGCGCGCCAGCCAGTAGAGAGAAGCATCCACATCCGAGCCCCGCAGGGATTTATGCAGGGCGGAAATCAGATTGAAATGGGCCTCCCCCGCCCGGTCATGCAATAAAGCGCGACGCTCCAGGGTGTGACGCAACCCCTCCATCGTCAAGCCCTCCCCGGCCTGAATCCCCTCGCGGTGCATCTGGACAAACTGCTCCAACAGATTCAACGCATACCGGGCATCCCCATCCGCCAGGGCGGCGATCTCCTCCAGCACTCCGGACTCCAATTGCAGCGACCAGCCGCCGAATCCCCGTTGGGGATCCTCCACGGCGCGCTGCAGCAGTCGTCTCAGATCATCCGCCTCCAGGGGACGCAACACCGCCACCCGACAGCGGGACAGCAAGGCCCCGTTCAGGGCAAAAGAGGGGTTTTCCGTGGTCGCGCCGATGAGGGTGATCACCCCCTGCTCCACAAACGGCAGAAAGGCATCCTGCTGGGCCCGATTGAAACGATGGATCTCGTCCACGAACAGAATCGTCCCCTGGGGATGGGCGGCCTTGGCCCGGTCCACCACGGCCCGCACCTCCTTCACCCCATCGAGCACCGCGGACAACGCCTCGAAACGGTGCCGGGTCCGGGCGGCGACGATGCGGGCCAGGGTGGTCTTGCCGCTTCCCGGCGGTCCCCACAGAATGAGCGAAGGGAGTTGATCGGTCTGCATGGCATGAAAAACCAGCTTGCCCGGCCCGGTCAGGTGCTCCTGCCCCAACAGATCCTCCAGCAGCGCGGGCCGCATCCGATCCGCCAGAGGCGGCAGCGCGGAGCCAGGAGGGACCGGCAGGGGGCTCATGCGCGCTTAAGGGTGTCGTGACGCCAGTCCCATGATGATGCGATAATCATCCCGCAACGCCTCCCGGGGGCGCGGATAGCTGAAATCGCAGGACTGGGCGCGACAATATTCATGGTTGGTCACATAATCGAGGATCAGACGGTAGATGTTGTAATGATAGAAAATCTTGTGTGGCTCGGCCTTGCCGTTCCGGAAAACGATGAAGCGGTTCCGGTGGAAACGGTCCGGCAGATCGGCCTGAAGATAACCGAAATGGTCATAGCTGTCGAACCCCCCCTCCAGGGGAGGCAGATGGTCGCTGACCAGCACGATCAGGGATTCCGGATCCAACTCCAGCAACTGTTTCAGGTAATCCGCCAGGGCCTTGCTGCGGTAATAATGCTGATTGACGATCCGCTCCAGATCCCAGGGAAGACCGGTTTCCGGATAGAGGGGCGGTCCGACCCGATTGTCGTAATTGAAGGGGAAATGCCCGTAAACCGTCAGCACATAATTCAGGAAGGGCTTTTTCTCCGCCATCTTCTGTTTGACAAAAGCCAGATTCTGATTGAACAGATCCGCGTCGAAGAAATATTTGTTCTCGAAATCATCCCCCTTGGTCAGATAGGTCTCCTGACCCGGGGTGTACTCCTTGGAAAAATAGACCGCATCGAAACCCAGCCCCCGATAGGCCGGAATGGTGTTGAAGAAATCCGGCTTGAAACCGTTGGAGGCCATGGTGTGATAGCCCAGGCGGTGCAGAATGCGGGGCAGGCAGTAGGTATCCGCGCCGGAGAAGACATTGAATTCGATCTCGTCGAACTCCTGGAAGGCGGGCACGCCGCACAGTACCTCGAATTCCGCCTGGGAGGTGTAGCCGCCGAACACCGGCGAGACGGAAAAGCCCATTTTGTCCTTGAGCAGGGCGGGCAGATCCGGATGGACCGGATGGATGTTTTTGGGCAGTTTGGAGAGCAGCGACAGATCGAGAAAACCTTCCATCACGATCATGTGGACATTGCGACCATTGGCTTTGTCCGGCTTTTCGAACTCCACCGGAAGCTTCATGGCCAGTTTGTCGATATCCCGGTACCGATCGATATGGCTGAAAGTATCGCGACGTTTCGCCTCGTTATAGAGGGCCGTGGCCAGACGGCCATTTTTTTCCACGTTGACCACCGTGGCATAATGGATCAACTCGTAGGAAAACTCCGTGAACAGTTGGATGTAGAGCACTGGCGCGACAAACGGCAGGGCCAGCACCACCACACCCGGGATGGCATACAGCATGGCCTTGCGGGTGAAACGGATGAAGATGATCAGCAGATATCCCACCGCTGCTGTTGCGGCCAGCAGCATGAGATTGCCGGTGACCCCCAGCACCCCGACCAGTTCGGGGATCTGGAAGACATCGTTGATCTTGGGAATCCGAAAAAAGCGCAGGAAATAATAGTCGTGGATCAGATAGGGCACCGCCATGAACACGGCGGCGAGGAAGGGTTGCAGACGGGATTCACGCAGGAGCTGGTTCACCAGGAAATAGAAATAGACCATCAAGGGGATCTCCATATGCCAGACCCCCCTGGTCAATTCGATCAGATCATCGGTCAACCAGAGATAAGAATAGAGACCTGCGAGAAACAAGGTATAACGATTGAAAAACAGCCGTCTGAGAAATAAAAGATTCATGGCTTTCTCACGTTCCCGGACAGGCCCGTCACTCTTCCAGAAGCTCTGGAAGCCAGAAAAAGGAGCTCGACAGGGAGGCGGAATGTCATGGCTGGACTGTACGGACATCCTGGTTGACGGCGCCCGATTTCAGGGGGGAGGAGCGAGGCGCCGGCACCGCCACCCGATGGGACCTCAGGCCGCTGATGGCCGCCATGAACAGGGTGATGGCATAGGGCAGAGACTGGACCAGCAGCACGCCAACCCAGACACGGGTATCGAAAAAGTCGAATCCCACCCGCATTTTCACCCCCCAGGCCGCGGTCCAGAAGGCGAGCATCAACAGGGATTCGGTCCGGGCCGCGGCGATGGCGCGCCAGAAGCGATGGCCATCCGCCTGTTTCGGGGTACGGAAGAAGGGTTTTTCTCCGCCAAAGAAGCCCTGCATCACGGCGATGGAGATGGTATGGGTCAAGGAGAGTCCGGCCACGGCGGCGGCCAATGACTGCAGGGGGCGAATCCCCACGTTGGTATAATAAAGATGAAGATGTTTCAGAATCTTGAAGGCAAACAGGATCAACGGCAGCACGCTGAAGACCACGGAGGGTGAGTCGGCGTATTCGGGACCGATGATCATGGCCATGGACCACCCCAGGGCAATGATGTTGAAGCCCAGATTCAGGCCATCGGCGACCCAGGGCATCCAGCCGGCGAGAAAATGGTAGCGCTGTCCCCAGGTCAGACAGGTGGCGCGCCAGCCAAACAGCTCCTTCATGTGGGCGCGCATGATGCGGATGGCCCCATACGCCCAACGAAAGCGCTGCTTCTTGTAGTCGATGAAGGTATCCGGCATCACCCCGCGACCAAAACTCCGGGGCACATACAGGGCCTGATACCCTTTTTCAAAGATGCGCAGGCCCAGTTCCGCGTCTTCGGTGATGCACCACTCGGCCCAGCCGTTCACATCTTCCAGCACGGAACGACGCACCATGGTCATGGTGCCATGCTGGATGATGGCATTGCGTTCGTTGCGGGTCACCATGCCGATGTAGAAAAACCCCTGATACTCGGCATGGCACATGGACTTGAAGGCACTTTCCGCCTGATCGTAATAGTCCTGGGGAGCCTGGACAATGGCGATTTCCGGTTTCTGGAAGTGGGGAACCAGTTCATACAGCCAGTCCGAATCCACCAGATAGTCGCTGTCGATGACGGCGATCACTTCGGCGCGGGGATCGGTCTCCCGCAGTGCGAAGTTGAGGGCGCCGGCCTTGAAGCCCGCCAGAGGATCCACATGAAAAAACCGGAACCTCTCCCCGAGTTTGGCGCAGTGCTCCCGCACCGGCTCCCAGATGGCGGGATCCTTGGTGTTGTTGTCGATGACCAGGATCTCGAAGTGGGGATAGTTGAGTCTGGCCAGGGAATCGAGGGTATGGATCATCATTTCCGGGGGTTCGTTGTAGGCCGGCACATGCACCGAAACCCAGGGCAACTGGGAGTCGTCGGCCACATCGGGACGGGTCAGCGCCCGGCGTCGCGCCTGCACCCAGGCTGCCTCGGCCCACTCATGGGCCTCGGCGAACAGCACGACAATGACGCCGATCATGCCTATCCCCAGCAGAAGCCCAAACACCATGGCTCCCCGGGTGAGATACTGCTGACTGTAATCATAAACCACATAGACCGCCAACGAGGCCACCCCGTAGGCGAGGATGGCCAGAAAGAAGCGTCCCCGCTTGCGCATGCCGTGGCTGTCGAGAAACAGCAGGGTGATGGCCAGCAGACCCACCATCATGGAGGCTCCGGCCAGCACGTACCACTGGGGAATGCTGACAATGGGGGCATGGAAGGGGAATTTGGGTTGCCGGTCGGCGTTGTAGACCCCCCAATAGGAGCCCACCCCCCGTTCCAGGGAGTTGCTTTTCCAGGGTTGGTCAAAGGCTTCGATCACATAATAGACATATTTCTCCTTGTGGGCCCGGGCCAGGAAGCGCCGCAAGAAGGTGGCCTGTTCCGCCTGGCCCGCCTTGGCGTTGATGCGGGTGCGACCATCGCTGGGCCAGCCCACCTCTCCGATGACGATGGGTGTTTTCGGATAGGCCTCCCGGAGTTCGTTCATGCGGAAGACGATGTAATCCACCGCCTGTTCCTGTTCGATCCCTTCCCAGTAGGGGAGCATGTGGACCGCGATGAAGTCGGTGTGTTTGACCAGTTCGGGATATTTCAGCCAGATGTGCCAGGGTTCGGCGGTACTCACCGGGGCATTCACCGCGGAGCGGACCCGATCCAGGTGTTTGATCAGTTTTTCCACCGGCATGCGGTCATGGAGCAGGGTTTCGTTGCCGACGATCACCCGGACCACGTTCTGGGCATTGGCATTGACGGTCTTGATGAGGCGTTCGATTTCCGCGTTGTTTTTGGCCTCGTCGCTGTCCATCCAGCCGCCGACCATGACATTGATGCCATGCTTGTGGGCCAGACGGGGGATTTTGGCCAGGACTCCTTCCACCGTGTAGGTACGCACGGCGTAGGTTTTGCCGGCGAGCAGAGCGAGGTCTTCATCGATCTGGGCTTCGGTGGGATGGATCCCTTTTTGCGGATCCTGATCCGCCCGATAGGGGGCGAAGGCAAAACCCATCACCCGATCGGGCCAGAGGGGCTCTTCCAGAGGCCGGTTGAACCAGGCCCAAAGACTCACCGTGATCAGGGAGACGGCACCAACAACCAACCAATGGCTCGGTTTCATAGAAGGGAAGATCCACGATCCTGCAAAAAGTCTACTGTCAAACCCCTGCCGCATGGAGCGCCCAGGGGGCCACCGAACGGGCAGGATGCCTTATACCACAAATGCCGCCATGAAACAAAGCCGGTCTATTGGGAATCTCTTTTAGCCAGTCACCCGGCGATACACTTGCCAAGCCATGGCCGTCCATGGCAGCCTCGATGGCGACTGTAATCTAAGGAGAGGAGATCCCTTCGGGCAGACCGGCGCATGCGGGACAGGATATATTAAGCTCTTTTCTGCGGGCATGAAAGGATTCAAGGAGAGTTTTTTCAACATGGAACCGGGTTTGTGGTCACTTTTTCTTGCCGCGCTGCTGGCGGCCACGATTCTGCCGTTCTCCTCGGAAGCGATTCTCGCGGCGATGGTGTTGTCCGGCGGACACGACCGCTGGGAGTTGTGGTTGTCGGCCACGCTGGGCAATCTTCTCGGGGCGCAGATCAACTGGGTACTGGCGCGTTTCTGTCTGCGCTATCAGACCCGCCCCTGGTTCCCCATCGATGCCGCCACCCTGAACAGGGCCGGAGAACGCTTCCACGCCTGGGGAGGGGAATGGAGCCTGCTTTTCTCCTGGGTGCCGGTCATCGGCGACCCCCTCACCTTTGCCGCCGGCGCCCTGGGGGTCTCTTTCGCCCGTTTCACCCTGCTGGTGGCCATCGGCAAGGCGGGACGCTATCTGCTGGTGCTGGCCCTGCTGTAAAAAATCATGGACAGACCCGATCAGACGCTGAGGATATAGCGATCATAATAATCATCCAGAATGCCGCGCAACCGGGAAAGCTGCGCCTCGTCCCCTTCCATCTCCGCCAACCCCTCCCGATGCAAACGACTCACCAGACTCCGGTAGGCCGCAGGCTCCCCTTTGAGCAAATCCAGCTTGATGCGCATCAGATCCGCACTTTCAAACATGATCGTTCTCCCACATGATCGAGTGTCCTTTTGCCGCAAGGGCGCGACGTATCGAACATCCATTTCCGGCAGCAAGAAAAATGCCATGACAGGTCGGCAGATGTTGAAGTTACAGCCCATAAAAAAGCCTTGGTGGGCAGAGGGAAAGCAGGTAAACTGACCAAAACAAATCAATTCCAATTTCCGGTTTTCCCAATGATGAAACGGGCAATCCATGCTCACAATTTCTGAATTAACATTCAATCAGATTCAGATCGGCGATACTTTCCGGCTGGAAAAATGCTTTACCGCCGAAGATGTGGATCACTTTGCCCAGATCAGCGGTGATTTCAGTCCGCTGCACATGGAGCAGGAGTATGCCCTGACCTCCGGATTCCCGGGCCGGGTCATCCATGGCATGCTGCTGGCCACCCTGTTTTCCCAACTGGTGGGCATGCGCATCCCGGGGAAACAGGCTCTGTATCTGGCCCAGGATCTGGCCTTCCGCCGTCCGGTGCATGTCGGGGAACATGTCACGGCGCATGCCAGGGTCATCGGCAAGAATCCCACCACCAGCACCATTCTGCTCAATACCGAAATCCGCAACGCCGAGGATCAGGTGGCCGTCGGCGGCATGGCGCGCGTCAAGATCCGCGACGAGGAGTCCGCCGCATCACCGCTGCCCGCGCCGAAACAGATTCTGACCAACAGCGTCAAAACCGTCCTGATCACCGGCGGCTCCGGCGGCGTGGGTTCCGCCACCGCCAAACTCCTGGCAGCCTCCGGCTGGGCCGTGGCGCTCCACTATTTTTCCAACGGAGACCGGGCACAACGGCTGGTCCAGGAGATCACCGCAGCAGGCGGCACGGCGTTTCCCGTGCAGGCCGATCTGCGGGACACCCTTGGGGTGGAACGCCTGGTGCAGATCACCCTGCAACACTTTGGCCGCCTGGATGGTCTGGTGAACGCCGCCTCGGGAGAGCTTTTCCATCGCCCGATCCGGGAGATGGAGTGGTCCCATTTTCTGCTGCATCTGGATTTCCAGCTCAAGGCGGTCCATCAGGTCTGTCGCGCGGCCCATCCGGCTTTGAAACAATCCGCGGGCGCGGTGGTCAACCTGCTTTCCCAGGTGGTCTGGGAAAACCCGCCGGCCAACATGGCGGATTACGTGGCCGCCAAGTACGCCTTGAAAGGGTTCTCCAAGGCCCTGGCCGTCGAATGGGCCGAAGATGCCATCCGGGTCAACACCGTCTCTCCAGGACTGCTGCGCACCGACATGACCGAACACCTCAACGAACGGGTCTTCAAGACCGAAATCGGTCGCACCCCGTTGCATCGCCTGGGCACTCCGGAGGATGTGGCCCGGGGGATCGCCTTTCTTCTGGGGGAGCAGGCCGGTTTTCTCACCGGTGTGGATCTGCCCCTCACCGGCGGTCAGGTGATGAACTGAACCGCGCCTGTTTCGGGATGTTGACTTTTGGCTCCGATTCTTCAAATTGGCGGCGATGCAAGCAAAGGGGCCGGAAAGGCGCCGCTTCGCGGCCTGTTGGGCGCGCAAGGGAATTGCTTCGCAATTCCCTTTTGAAAAGCGCGCCAGAGTCAAAAGCAAAATCCCAAGGGCTTCGCCCCTGGACCCCACCAGGGGGATAATCCCCCTGGACCCCTGTCAGTGAAACGACGCATCCCGAAATGGTTGCGGTTTCGTGTGTTAAAGTCCCAGGGGCTT
>JADGAB010000071.1 GCA_015232245.1 Magnetococcales bacterium
CGGGCGGGGTGACGATGGCGAAGGAGAGATTGGCGCCGTTGACCCCGGAGACCGGCAGCGAGCCGGACCAGGGGGTATCCTCCGGGGTGGTCAGGGCGCCGTCGATGGCCGAGAGGGTGAAGAACACCTGAAGCGGTGTGGCGCGGTTGATGGAGGTGCCATCGCCGAGTTGACCAAAAATGTTGCCGCCCCAGGCCCAGACCGACCCGTCTTTTTTGGCGATGAGGGTGTGTTGCCCCCCCGAGGCCAGATTGGTGACGTTGGCGAGGTTGGGCGCCAGCACGGGAGAGAGTTGCGTGATCTGGGTGCCGTCGCCAAGCTGTCCCGACTGGTTGTTGCCCCAGGCCCAGAGTGTGCCATCAGCCGTGATGGCCAGGGAGTGAGTGGCCGAGGTGGCGATGTCGCTCACATTCAGGGGCAGGTTGATGGAGGTGGGGACGGACTTGGGAAAGGTGGTGCCATCCCCGAGTTGGCCGGAGTTGTCGCCCCACATCCAGACCGAGCCATTGGACTGCAGGGCCATGGAGTGGGCGCTGGCGGCGTCGATGGTCACGATGTCGCTGATGTAGGAGCTAATCGGCTGGGATGAGTTTTGCTGGGAGTTGTTGCCCAGTTGTCCAGAGGTGTTGGAGCCCCATGCCCAGACCGTGCCATCCGTCTTCAGGGCCAGGGAGTGACCGGAACCCGCCTTGACCTGCCGGATACTGGTCAGGTTCGGCACCTGCACCGGGGTGGAGCGGCTGATGGTGGTGTTGTCCCCCAGTTGACCGGCGCTGTTGGCGCCCCAGGCCCAGACCGAGCCATCGGCTTTGACCGCCAGAGAGTGGGAGGCTCCGGCGCTGATGCCCACGACCTGGGACAGTCCCGCCACCATTACCGGTGTGCTGGAAGGGGTGGTGGCGCCATTGCCCAACTGGCCACTGTCGTTTCTGCCCCAGGCCCAGACAGAACCGTCGGCCTGCAGGGCCAGGGTGTGTTGATCCCCGGCGGCGATGGCCACGACTTTGGTCAGACTGGCGATACGCCGGGGATAGCTTCGGTCCAGAACGGTCCCGTCTCCCAGTTGTCCGTCGCCGTTTTTGCCCCAGGTCCAGACCGTGCCGTCGGCCAGCAACGCCACGGAGTGACCCAGCCCGGCTTTCACCGCGTCCAGCACCGTGACCGATCGATGCAGCAATCCGCGTATGCCCGTACCGGCATCCCCCGGATTGGAGACGTTGTTGGTGTGGTCGTAAAGGGAGCCGTCATCCTTGATGGAGGCGTAGATCTCGTAGCGTCCCGGGCGGGGAAAGAGCATCGAGTGGGAAGTGGCCCCGGTGACGTTGATGGGGGGGAAGGATCCGGCTTCCGGAATGTGCCAGGTGACGGAGATGTTGTCTTTTTCCGGATCGACGGCGGTGACGGTCCCCTGGAGGGACAGGGGAGCCTGCCCCGAAGTGGCGCTCATGGTCAGGGAGGCGTTCGGGGGGCGATTCCAGGCAATGGCGCTGGTGACTGTCAGGGTGTGACTGGAGACCAGTTGGTTGTCGTAGATCACATAGGCATGATAGATCCCCGGCACCCCCTTGAGAACGTCCACGGCGACCAGGTACAGGTTTTTGGAGCAGGCCTGGGCGGTCTGACAGGTGTGGATCATTTCCCGGATGACGTAACCGAAAGGATCCACCAGATGGATCTGCAGATCCTTGGTGAGTTGACCGGTGTAGGTCATGAGCAGGTTGAGATAAAGAGAGTCGCTGTCCGGGGTGGCGTCGTTGATGGTGGAGATGGAGTTTCCCGGTTTGGAGGAGCTGACCGACAGGTAATTGGTCGAGGTGATCGGAGCCTTGGCGGTCGGAGGGACAAAGGTCGGAACCGTGGTCGGAGTCGTGGGCGGGCCGTAGTAGGCCTGGGCGGCTGCGATGTCGTCGCTCATCAGATGGCGCGTGTTGTTGTAGGGGTTGGCGTACATGATGGCAGCCGGGTTGTCCGAATGGCCCAGGCCGATCAGATGTCCCAGTTCGTGTACCAGCGTGCCCCGCAGTTCGTTCGCCGACATGGCGGGAGAGAGGGTGCCGCCATGGGTCCAGTCGATATTGGAGGAGATCTCCAGGGAGCCGTCCTGGTAGGGGATATAGCCAAGCATTTTGTCGTCGTAGGAGATAGACCAAGGTCCGGCCTGGGCCAGAACGCCAATCTTAAGGGTGTTCCAGGCGATGACAACACGTTGATCCGTATGGTTGTCGAAGTTGATCTGATAATTCAGCCCCTCGAAGTGAAACCGTACCCCGCTGACCCCTTCCCATTCGGCCATGGCCTCCTGGATCAGAGTGACCATTTTTTGCGAGTCGTTGAACATGGCCGGGGCGTTGGTGGGGTTGTAGTACCAGCGGATGGGTTCGTTCCATCGGCCAAAGGGAGAGGAGATCCCCAGATAAGGTTGGGTGATCTGTTCCGTGGCGGGGGCGGCCAGGGCATTGGCTGGCGCTGTGAAGAGAGCCATGCACAAGGCGAACATGGCCCAAAAAAGCTGCCGATAAAGCGTTGTGTGCGCGCGGTGAAGCATGAGGCCCCTGATATGAGCAAATTATTTGCAACATAGAACTCATGAATACTTGTCCTGACACAGGTATTATCGGCGCAGAAATGGCGGCAGTCAATCCAAAATTTGCTCATCTTCTGTCGAAGAGTTTTTCCAGGTCCCGGAGACTTAGAATAATATAAGTTGGCCGTCCATGACTGCACAGGCCGGAGTGGAGGGTGGTTTCGATCTGACGCAGCAAGGCGTTCATTTCGGGCAGGGTCAGGCGTCGGTTGGCCCGCACCGAGCCATGGCAGGCCATGGTGGCCAGC
Organism: Magnetococcales bacterium; assembly: GCA_015232245.1. Lineage (GTDB taxonomy): Bacteria > Pseudomonadota > Magnetococcia > Magnetococcales > Magnetaquicoccaceae > Magnetaquiglobus. The sequence continues at coordinate 2,833 of JADGAB010000071.1, forward strand.
AGGGGTTCCAGACGGGCCGAGAGGGCTTCGCTGGCGCCATATTTGGCCATCTCCGTGGCCAGATCCAACACCAGAGCGCGGGCCGGGGAGTCGGCGAGCATGGCCGGGAGTTCCCGAACCGCGAAATCGTTGCCGCCAAAGGGCTCCACCACCACTCCGAGGGGTTCCATGTCGGCCAGATGGGCGCTTACCATGCGGGCTTCAGAGGGGGAGAAGCTCAAGACTTCCGGCACCAGGAGCATCTGGCGGGGCAGTTGCCGACTGGACATGGCCTTTTTGAGGGCTTCGTAGACGATTCGTTCATGGGCGGCGTGTTGATCCACCAGGATCATGCCATCCGGGGTCTGGGCGAGGATGTAGGTGCCGTGGATCTGTCCCACCGCCTCGCCGAGATGGATCGGAGCCGGAGCCGGGGCAGGGGCGGTGAATACCGGGGGATTCGTCGGGTTGGGTTGGGGCGGGGTGGTTTTTTCCCACTCCCGCAACAGACCCGGATCCGGGGGGGCGTTCCAGGCGGCCCCATCCCGCACCCCGGTGAATTTGGCGGGTTTTTCCCAGAAAACCGGCTTGGAGACCGCCTCGGGCAGGCGGACGCTGGCCGGAGAGAGCTCCCCGACCGGGACCGGACCGGGGACCGGGAGGGAAAAGGGCAGGGGAACCTCCACGGTGCGCGCTCCCACCGAGGCCAGAGCCTCCCCCAGGGTGCCCCGCACAATGGAATGGATGAAATCCCTCTGATTGAAACGGACCTCCTCCTTGGTGGGGTGGACGTTGACATCCAGATCCCCCGGAGGCAGCTCCAGAAACAGCACCGCCGCCGGATAGCTCTCCTTGGGCAGCAGATCCCGGTAGGACTCACGGATGGCGTGGCTGACCACTTTGTCCCGCACCCAGCGTCCATTGACATAAAGATGCATGGAGGAGGCGTTGTTCCGGTGCAGGGCCGGCAGTCCCAGCCAGCCGGTGAGCCGGGCCTGTTGATGCTGGCGGTCGAACTGCACGCAGTTCTCCACGAAATCCCGGCCCAGCAGGGCGCTCAGACGGGCTTCCAGATGTCGGGGTTCCTCTCCGGCCCGCAGATCGAGGATTTCGCTGCCATTGAAGGTCAACTTGAAACCCACCTCGGGCCGCACCAAAGCCAGACGCAGCACCAGATCCTGCACATGACCGTTCTCGGTCCGTTCCGTGCGCAGGAATTTCAGCCGGGCCGGGGTGTTGAAAAACAGATTGCGGATGGTGATGCGGGTGCCGGGAGAGAGGGTCGCCCGGTCTTCCCTCAGTTCGGTTCCTCCCGCCAGGCGCAGACGCACCCCGTCCACCTCTCCGGCCACCCGGCTTTCCATCTCCAGATGGGAGACCGAGGCAATGGCCGCCAGGGCCTCGCCGCGAAATCCCAGGGTGCGGATGGCGAACAGGTCCGCCTCCGTGGCGATCTTGGAGGTGGCGTGCCGTTCCAGGCTCAGTTTGGCCTGTCCCGCCACCATGCCGCAGCCGTTGTCGGTGATCTGGATCAGGCGGCGTCCGCCGGCCTCCAGTTGAATCTCGACCCGGGTGGCTCCCGCGTCCAGGCTGTTTTCCACCAACTCCTTGACCACCGAGGCGGGACGTTCCACCACTTCGCCGGCGGCAATCTGGTTGGCGAGCACGGCGGGCAGAAGGCGGATCAGACGGGGGGGAGCGGGTGTGTTCATGGCGGCGCAGGTGTGCTTGAAGTTGGACAGAAAATGACCGGACAGCCGTGGCAGCGGGGTTGGCTGCGGCAATGGCGCTTGGCGTGTTCCACCAGCAGGGCATGCAACTCCCCGAGAAGGTGGGCGTCCGCGGGCATCCGCTCCATGACGAAACGCTGCAGCTCTCCGTAACCGGCCTGGGCCCCGGTCCAGCCCAGACGGCTGAAAATGCGTCGGGCATAGGCATCCACGACAAAGATCCCCCTCTGGGCTCCGTAACAGAGGATCGAATCCGCGGTCTCCTCCCCCACCCCGTACACCCCCAGAAGGGCGGTCCGCAGGGCAGGGGTCTCCAGCCGGAACAGCCCTTCATGGCCTTGCGGAAAGCCGGCCATGAATGCGGCCAGGCTTTTGAGACGACGCGCCTTGATCCGAAAAAATCCCGCCGGGCGGATCCTTTCCCACAGTTGCTCGTCCGGAGTGGCCAAAAGAGCGCTCCAGGAGTCGAGCAACCCCGCCTCCTCCAGTCGCGCCACCGCCCGGGCCGCGCCGATCCAGGCGGTGTTTTGCACCAGCACGGCGCCCGCCATCATCTCCGGCACGGTGCGGGCCGGCCACCAGTGGCGGGGACCGTAGGTTTTCAGAAGAGTGTCGAACAGATCGGGCAGGGCGTCCGGCGGGTGTGGCTCCCTTGAACGAGGTTCAAGGGGGGTCATCGTCGTGGCAGAACCCAGTTCATCAACCCTCCCACCTCCACCCGGGAGAGATAGCGCCATGCCCCGGAAGGGGTCTCGCCCAGCTCGATACCGCCGTAGGAGATCCGGATCAATCGAGCCACATCCATGTCAAAGGCGGCGAAAAGCCGACGGATGATCCGGTTGCGTCCCTCTTTCAAGGTGAGTTTCAGCCAACTGTTGGCCCCCACCACCCGTTCCAGCTCCACCTCCAGCGGGCCGGTATGGCCATCATCCAACTGCACACCGGCCTGCAGACGGGTCAGCATGGCCGCGTCGATCCGGCCATGCACCCGCACCCGGTAGATCCGTGGCACCTCGTTGCGGGGATGGGTGAGCCGGTTGGCCAGATCCCCATCGCTGGTGAACAGCAACAACCCCTCGGAGTTGTAGTCCAGACGCCCCACGCTCACCAGTCTGGCCCCCGCTCCCTCCACCAGTCGGAAAACCGAAGGTCGCCCTTCCGGATCGGTGCGGGAACAGATCACCCCCACCGGTTTGTACAGGGCCACCACCACCCGCAAATTGCCTTTCCGGAGCATGATCGGTTGGCCGTCCACCGTGACCACCGCTTCCGGGCCTACCTGCACCCCCTGTCGGGTGACCACCTCGCCATCCACGCTGACCCGGCCCGCCTCGATCCAGCGTTCCCCCTCACGGCGGGAACAGAGTCCGGCTTCGGAGAGCCATTTTTGCAGCCGCATGATGCTCATGAGTCACCCCGGGCCCGCCGGAAGCGCTGACCATGCAACGGCAGACCCAGCGCGGTCAACACCCGTTCCATCATGACCTCGGCGCGGACCATGGCGGTTTCCGCCCCCCGGGCGAGAATCCCTTCCAGTTCCGTCGGATCGGCCCGCAACTCCTGAAAACGCCTGCGCACCGGCTCCAGCAGGGCGATCACCGCCTCGGCGGTCTCCACCTTCAGACGGCCATATTGATTGTGGGAAAAGTGCTTCAACGCCTCCTCCATGGAGGCCCCCCGGGCCGCGCGCCAGATGTTGAGCAGATTCACCACCCCCGGCTGACTGGCCTCGTTGTTCCGGATGATCCCGAGTCCGTCGGTCATGGCCTTCTTGAATTTTTTCAGGATCGCGTCCGGTTCGTCCAGAATCATCACCTTGGCCAGATCCGCTTCGGCGCTTTTGGACATCTTTTTCGTCGGCTCCTGCAAATCCTTGATGCGCGCCGCGCCTCCGCCGGTCACCAGAGGTTCCGGCACCACGAACACCTTGCCGTGCAGACCGTTGAAACGGACCGCCACATCCCGGGCCAGCTCCAGATGCTGTTTCTGGTCCTCTCCCACCGGAACCTTGTGGGTGCCGTAGAGGAGAATGTCGGCGGCCATCAACACCGGATAGGTGAACAGTCCGGCGTTGATGTTGTGGGCGTGGCTGCGGGATTTGTCCTTGAACTGGGTCATCCGGTCCAGCTCTCCCATCATGGTGAAGGTGGAGAGCAGCCAGGCCAGTTCCGCATGGGCCGGAACGTGGCTTTGAATGAAAATGGTGCTCTTTTGCGGATCGATGCCGCAGGCCAGAAACAGCGCGGCCAGATCCAGAATCTTTTCGCGAAACAGCGCGGGATCCTGGCGGACCGTCAGGGCATGCAGATCCACGACACAAAAGATGCAGTCGTGATCGTTTTGCATGGCGGTCCACTGTCGCAAAGCGCCCAGATAGTTGCCCAGGGTCAATTGGCCGGTGGGTTGGGCGCCGCTGAAAACAATCGGTCGGTTCATGGGTTGGGTTTCCGTGGAGCAAAAAGTGGAGTGTGGGTCAACCGAGTCCGGCCACCCGCAGATAGAAATGGCTCAACAGGGTGATGGCCGGAACCAGCAGATGGCTCATCATGCCCGAAAAGGCCAGAATCAGCACAATCGGCATGCCGAATCGTTCCAGGGATGCCAGACGAATGTCCCAGGGATGGGGCAGGATGGCACCCAGAACCCGTCCCCCGTCCAGGGGGGGGATGGGCAGAAGATTGAAGACCGCCAGCAGCACATTCATTTGAATGGCGGCCACCAGCATGTTGGCCAAAGGCACCATGAAATATTCCGGCAGCCGGGTGGCTCCCCGGAAGGCCAGCGCGCACAGCAGGGCCAGCAGGAGATTCATCAAAGGTCCGGCAGCCGACACCCAGAACATGCTGATCCGGAAGGTTCTGGCCGAACGGGCGAAATAACGGGGATCGATGGGGACCGGTTTGGCGCCGCCAAAAACAAACGGGGTGCCGGTGGTCATCAGGGAGACCAGCAGCATCACGCCGGGAATGATGATGGTCCAGGCCAGATCGATATGGGGAATGGGATTGAGGGTCAACCGCCCCATGAGCCTGGGGGTGGGATCCCCGAAAAAGGTGGCCACCCGCCCGTGGGCCCACTCGTGCAGGGTGATGGCAAACAGAATGCCCGGCGCCCAGATGATGATGTTTTGCAACAACTCGTTCACGTCGACGCCCCCGGGAGGTCTTCGGTGAGCAGCCCCTCCACCAGATGGAGACGACGATCCAGATCCACGGCCAGTTCCGGATTGTGGGTCACCATCAGACAGGCCAACCCCCGTTTGGCGTTCAGGGAGCGCAACATCCGGAACACCTCCAGGGCGGTTTTCCGGTCCAGATTGCCTGTGGGTTCGTCCGCCAGCAGCAGTCCCGGACCCGTCACCAGCGCCCGGGCAATGGCCACCCGCTGTTGCTCCCCGCCGGACATCTGTCCGGGCCGGTGCTCCTTGCGATGGTTCAGTCCCACCTCTTCCAGCAACACCGCCGCCTCCACCGCCGCCTGTTTTCTCGGCATGCGGGCGATCAGCAGGGGCATCATGACGTTTTCCAGCGCGGTGAATTCCGGCAGCAGACGATGGGATTGATAGACGAAACCGATGTGCCGGTTGCGGAATTCCGCCCCCCGGCTGGTGGACAGGGCATACAGATCCATCCCTTCCACCGTGACGGTCCCTTCGCTGGGTCGGTCCAGTCCCCCCATGATCTGCAACAGGGTGCTCTTGCCCGATCCGGACACCCCCAGCAGAGCGGCCATCTCCCCCCGATGCAGGGTGAACTCCACCCCCTTGAGCACCTCCAGACGTTGGGATTCCGGACCGAAATATTTGCGCAGCCCCCTGGCTTCCAGCAGCGGCTCATTCATAGCGCAACGCCTCCACCGGATCGATCTTCGCCGCCCGCCACGCCGGGTAAAGCGTGGCCAGAAGGGTGATGGTGAGACTCAAACCCGTGACCCACAACACGTCCGAGGTCAATACCGTGGCCGGCACATGATCGATGAAATGGACCTCGCCGGAGATGATCTGGATGTTGAAGATCTGTTCGATGGCCCGCAGGGTCCTCTCCAGGTTCCAGGAGAGCACCAGTCCCAGAATGGTGCCGATGGAGGTGCCCACCACGCCGATCACTCCGCCGTTGATGATGAAGATGGTCATGATGCCGGAAGGTTGCGCCCCCATGGTCTTCAGAATGGCGATCTCCCGGCCTTTTTCCATCACCACCATGATCAGGCTGGAGATGATGTTGAAGGCGGCCACCAGTACCACCAGCAGCAGAATCACGAACATCACCGCCTTTTCCATCTGCAACGCCCGAAAAAAGTTGCGGTTCATCTCCATCCAGTCCTGCACCCAATAGCCCCGTCCCAGCTTCTCCTTCAGGCTTTTGCCCACGGGGAACGCCGCGTCCGGCGTGGCGGTCATCACCTCGATGCCGGTCACGCCCTCTTCCATGCGCAACAGCCGCTGGGCGTCCTCCAGCCGCACGTAGGCCAGGGAGTGATCGTATTCATACATGCCGGTGTCGAAAATCGCCGATACCACAAACCGTTTCATGCGGGGCAGGGTGCCCACCGCTGTCACCGAGGTCACGGCCACGGTCACGGTCACGCTGTCTCCCACCTCCACATACAGATGCTTGGCCAGCCGCTTGCCCAGAATGATGCCGTATTCCGGTGTGTTTTGCAGTTTTCCCTCCTTGATGTTCTTCGACAGGGCGGAAACCTTGTCTTCCAGTTCCGGCACGATCCCCCGCAGCATCACCCCCAGAGAGCGGTTGCCCACCGAGATCATCGCCTGGTTGGCGATGTAGGGGGCCACGGCGGTGACGCCCGCCACCTGACGGGTCTCCTCCATCACTTTCGGGTAGCCCTCCAGGTTGCCCATCGATGCGCGGACCGTCACATAACTGGTCACCCCCAGAATCTGTCGCTGCAACTCCTCGTGGAAACCGGTCATCACCGCCAGCACCGTGATCAGGGCCGCCACCCCCAGGGCCACCCCTCCCATGGTCAGAAAGGTGGTCACGCTGATGAAAAATTCGCTGCGCTTGGCCCGCAGATAGCGCAGACCGATGACCCATTCGTATCGTTCACCCCACCACATGGCCCAACACCCTCCCCGAAAGGGATCTTTGAGGAAAGAGAATCATGAACGCAACACCGGAAACAGAATCACATCCCGGATGGCCGCCGAGTCGGTCAGAAGCATGGTCAGCCGGTCGATGCCGATCCCCTCTCCGGCGGTGGGGGGCATGCCGTATTCCAACGCCTGGATGTAATCGGCGTCGAAGTGCATGGCCTCCAGATCCCCCCCATCCTTGGCCGCCACCTGGGCGCGGAACCGCTCCGCCTGATCCGCCGGATCGTTCAACTCCGAAAAAGCGTTGGCGATCTCCCAGCCGCCGATGAACAGTTCGAACCGCTCCGTGATGTCGGCGTTGGCGTCCGAACGGCGCGACAGAGGCGAGACGGATACCGGATAGTCGATGATGAAGGTGGGGTTGATCAGGCGGTTTTCCACCAGCGCCTCGAAGAGTTCCAGTTGCAGCTTGCCCACATCCCAGGCGGTCTTGACCGGCAGGTGATGGCTGGCGGCAAACTCTTCCAGCCAGCTCCGGTCGTCCACCCGGGCCGGATCCGCCTCCGCGTGTCTGACCAGCGCCTCTCCCGGAGTGAGTCGGGGCCAGGGTGGGGTGAAATCGATCTGTCGGCCCTGATGGGTGATCACCAGAGTTCCATGCACCGATTGCACCAGATGGGTGATGAGGGTTTCGGTCAACTCCATCAACTCCCGGTAGTCCGCATAGGCCTGATAGAACTCCATCATGGTGAATTCCGGATTGTGCCGGACCGAGAGCCCTTCGTTGCGGAAGTTGCGGTTGATCTCGAACACCCGTTCGAACCCCCCCACGATGAGGCGTTTGAGGTAGAGTTCCGGGGCGATGCGCAGAAAGAGATTCCGGTCCAGGGCGTTGTGATGGGTCACGAAGGGGCGCGCCACCGCGCCGCCGGGAATCGGATGCATCATCGGGGTTTCCACCTCCAGGAATCCCCGCGCCTCCATGAATCCACGGATCAGGTGAATCAGCCGGGATCGGACCCGGAACACCTGACGCACCTCCGGATTGACGATCAGATCCACATACCGTTGCCGGTAGCGGGCCTCGACATCCTCCAGGCCGTGCCACTTCTCCGGCAGGGGCCGCACCGCCTTGGAGAGCAGTTGAAAACGGTTCGCCCGGATGGTCAACTCCCCGGTCTGGGTGCGGAACAGGTTGCCTTCCACGCCGAGAAAATCCCCCACCTCGATTTTGCGGAACACCTCCCGGTAGAGTTCTTCCCCCACTTCGTCCCGCTGCACGGCGATCTGCAACCGGCCACTGTCGTCGGCCAGAGTGGCGAAGGTGAGCTTGCCGAAGTTGCGCAACAGCATGATCCGCCCCGCGCTTTTGACCTGCACGGCCTGCAGGGTCTCTCCGTCGGTGATGGCGTCGTACTGCTCCCGAAGCCGTCCCAAAGGATCGGAGGGTTTGAAATCATTGGGATAGGGGTTGACCCCGGCTTCGATCAGCGCGGCAAGCTTGGCCTTGCGGGCCGCCACCAGGGGATTTTCTTCCTTGGACATGGCTTTTCTCTTTGGTTCGAGCGGAGGACGCCCGGGCAGCGTGGGATGAATGGGTAAACATATCACCATACCACAGAACAGGAGCGGTCGTCACCGTTTGAAACAAGGAAGATCCCGGAGTCTGGCAGAAGGGCGGGTCTGGGGGGAGTCAGGCCGAGTGCATTCAAGCTGAATCTGGATGTTACGGTTAAACACAAAAACCGTCTCCTGCCGAAACGCAGGCAGGAGATGGTGAATGGTGACGATAAAATCAACTCGGATCAATCCATCGATGTCGGATTGGTTGATCCATGCAGACTCTTTACGTCAGGACAATGCACGAGGTGGCCAGGGGAAGAAACTTGCGCCACTCCGACTGCATGAAGCATTGCGCGGAGTTGTAGAACGCCTGATCGAACGTGAGCCCGAGACCGGAATTGTGGAAACACAACGCCTCCACGACCACGGCGCATCCTCCCTGTTCCCGGTAGGCGCACACGATGTCGGTACCATAAAGATGATATCCCAGTTGGGGATTCACCCCGGGGAAACCGGCCTTCCAGAAACCGAACACCATTTCGTCCAGGGACTCCACCTCGACCGGGAACGGTCCCCCGTTGAGTCTGGCCCAATGCCGATCCATGACAAAGCCGTGATGCAATCCTCCGACCCCTTCCTGGTAATGCACCCCGTAGACCCCGAAGACCCGGGCATTCGGAATGGCCCCCTGGGCCAGCAGCACCCGCTGGGTGAAGATGGCGTCCCAGCGCTCCGGCAGATAGACATCCTGATGAACATAAACGATAAAATCGTGTATCGCCTGCTGCACCCCGTTGGCCAGGGCATCACCGGCGCTCGGCTGATCCTCCAGCAGGATCACTTGATGGGGTGTGGGCGCCCGCAGGATCGGCGAGGAGAGAAAATTGTCCGCCAGCACCCGGCGATCATTGGTGGGCACGATGAAACTGATGGGAAAAGCGACGGGGAATTCCTGGGCATAAACCGGATTGGGCCGACCGCGAAACATGTACTGATAGGCCGAAAGATAAAACTCTCCCCGGGTCACATCCTGACGCAGATGGTTCAGGCTGACCTTGAGGGCTTCGAGAAATTCGGGTGTCGGATTCCAGATCGAGGCGTCCGCGATCTCCGGAATGAAACCCGCGTCCAGCATCAGCTTGATGAAACTGGCATAGGTAAAGAACCGGATATGGGTCCGGTCCAGCAGACCCATGTCCTGGTACTGGAAATCCCCGCTCAACAGGGCGGACAGAACCGAGTGATGCTGAAGATTCGGGACACTGCACAACACAATGCCATCGGGAGTCAGGAGGGGACGCACCTTTTTCAGGGCGGTCAGGGGATCGTAGAGGTGTTCCAGCACATCGCCGAACAGGATGCAGTCATACTGTTCATCCACCTGATCCAGGGTGTTGGATTCGATGCTGCCCACGAATACGCGATCCAGACGGGTGGCGGCGATGCTGGCCGCTTCCGGGATGATCTCCAGGCCGTGGTAGACCACTTCGGGGTTGCGGGCCTTGACAGAAGCCCCCAGCCCGCCTGCCCCGCAGCCGATATCCAGGATCTTCCGGGCCGTGGCCGGCACCTGATTCAACAGATGGGGATTGCACCACTCATAATAACCCGATGGTTTTTCCATTCATGCCCCCCAACGCCTGTTGGTAAAAGAATAACGACCGGATGCGGCAGTGATATCAAACTCACGATAAGCCTCTCTGTCCAATATGATCCTTGCGCGCGCACATGTCAAAGAACAAAGTCGATCTTTGGTGACAAAATACATTGGGCGAGATTAGATAGTAAATATTATTATATTTTTATGGTGCTACAGTGAAAATATGAAAATAAGTCAATACATGATCAACTAGTTACGCAAAAAAATTATTAAAATAACAAAGATGTGTTAAATGAGGGTTGACGGGTTTCAATCAAAAAATTTTCATTCTCTCCGGTCTGGATGCCATTTTGTGGATGACTTGTCCGGGGGATTTTGTTACTTTATTTCCGTGAAGATGAACGGGCATTAAGTTGCTGCGGAGTTCATGGGGGGATGGGCTTTTTGACTTTGCGTCTGGATTGGATCAGGTGACAGACATGGCCGGGGCATTCGGTAGGATCAGGACCATTCTATTCAATCTGTTGCTCGGTCGTGGCCGGGTGCAACACCACCTGAAGGCCGGTGAACGGTACCGACAGGAGAACTCTGCCCGTCCCGGGGTGACCACCACCCGCAGCGGCTTGCAGTGGGAGGTGTTGCGGGAGGGGAGTGGTCAGAAACCGGCTTTCTCCGGTCGGGTGCTGGTGCACTACCGGGGAACCCTGATCAACGGCGTGGAGTTCGACAGCTCCATTGCCCGGGGCGAACCCATCTCTTTTGGTTTGCTCGACGTGATTTCCGGCTGGCGTGAGGGTTTGCAGTTGATGCCCGAAGGGAGTCTGTACCGCCTGGTGATTCCGGCGGAACTGGCTTATGGGGGTACCGGGGCCGGACTGCTCATTGCGGGGGGCTCAACGCTTGTTTTTGAGGTGGAATTGCTCAAGGTCGAAGCCTGACGGTCCTGATCCTGTCTGGTTGCTGGCGCGCCCGTGGTTCG
>JADGAB010000072.1 GCA_015232245.1 Magnetococcales bacterium
CAGCTTGAAACGCAACCGGTTGGGCAATTCGTGAACGATCTGAACACGATTCAACGTTCTACTCCCTGTCAGCCTGCAACTCCGCATGGGCGTCCTGAAAACGCTCCTTGAGTTCTTCCACGCCACCGCGCGCCAGATTCCACACCTTGACCAGGGAACGGATGGTGGAGCGTTGGACGGATTCATTGGTGAGCAAATAAGCGGCGGCGGCGCCGATCAACGCCCCCTTGATGAGTCGGCCACCGGAAGGGGTCTCTGCGTGGTGCTGTTCATGCGGTGGTTGCGGCATGCCATAAGGATAGGGCGCATGGCCATGATGATATCCATACATATAGGGATTGTTGTGATGCCCCTGGGAATATTGATGCCCATAAGGATGGTATCCATAAGGCGGATAACCGTATTGAGGCGCCGGTCCGGCGGTCTGGGTCTGATCTTGCGGCATGGCATGGGGCATTGGATATTCGGTCTTCATTCTCTTGTGATCCCTTGATGATGTTGCGAAGGATTCGCGTTATTCCTCGTGATTGCCCAGATGACCCGAAAGGAGCATCATGGCCGCAGCACCCAGCAAGGCTCCCTTCCAGAACTCGCCATCATTCATGCCCAACATGTTGGTAAGGCTGGGAATGGGGGATTTCAGAAATTCACCGATAAAATCCTTGGCCTCTCCAGTGCTCTCCGCTGCCGGGGGAGGCATGGGAGTTGCGGGTCTGGGCGGATAGGGATACGCTGGTGGAGGCGGCGGGGCGTAACCGGGAGGAACATGACCGGGCCAGGGCGCGCCGTAGGGATGCCATTGGGGATGGGGCATGCCCTGGGGATGGGCGCCATAATAGGGAGGCGGAGGATAGCCGACCGGATAACCATTCCAATAAGGATCCGGATTGCCTTTGAACTTGTTCTTCTTGACTTTCACCTTCCCGGGAGCGGGTGCTGCCGAATATTGCGAACCCGTTGGAGGTGACGGATAGCCATAAGGAGCCCCATGCCCAAACGGATGCGGATAATAAGGGGCATCCCCTTGCGGATACCCGGGCGATGGTACAGCCGTTTCCGGGGCTGGCTGCGTGCGCGTTGGTTCCGGAGCCATTGGCTCTGGAGCGCCTTGTTGATTGGGCATTGGCAATTTCCTCTCTGGTTTATTGTACGATATTATTCAATACGGTCGACTTTCACGCACGACCCTGCATGATCAACAACAAGACCTCGTTTGCTTGGGCATCGTTCCCATGAAACAGATCCTCCCATGCCTGGAACGGAATCTGTTTCGGGTCGTATTGCACCACAAGCGAGGCACTCAGCGGATTTACATTCACATTAACAATGCCAGCCATTTCCGTAAGCGAAGCCAACAACTCCTTGCTCTCCTGTCCCGCCAGCAAAGGTCGAAGTTCAGGGGTGGCGCGCAAACGAATCCGTCCTTGAATATGATGGACGATTTTCACTGCGCGCCGGCCACCGGTCTCGCAGAGCAATTGCAATAAATTCTGCATGGTCTGTCTCCAAAATCAAACAGCAATAAAAATCAATCGCATTGATCTGCGGTGGGAAGCTTATACATTGCGACCAGGGGGCATGTCAACCCAGAGCGCGCGAGTTCTGTTCAGAAACGCATCCAGACCTGTCGGGTTCAACCAAAAAAAAGGCCGTCCTCATGGAATACTCTCCACAAGGACGGCCTTTGCCATTCATCCGCCCCCACAACCACCAGGGGCAGTTTTCAATCCATCTACCAATCAGATGTCACAGACAACACCACCGATGCTGCCAGCCATGCTGCCGGAGAGCCGATTGCGCTCGGTCTGGGCCGCATCCTTGGACGGGAACGGACCAACGCGCACCTGGGTACCCTCGGCGTTGTTCTGCTTGATGGTGACCGGTTTCATGGAGACGTTGGAGATTCCGTTCTTCTTCAACTGGGCCTCGGCGGCATCCACACTGCTCTTTTGCAGATAGGAACCGATGTGCACAAAACAGTTGCCGGCGGAGGCCGGAGCGGTGGCAACCGTGGTGGAGGGCGCTGCTGCCGGGGTGACCGCAACCGCTGCGGGCTGGGCAGCCGGCGTGGCGCTCTTGGCCACGGCGGGGGCCGCGGGCTGGGTCTCGGGGGTCAGGCTGGATTGTTTGGGCTGATCTTTCTGAGGCGCGGGAGCCTGCTTGGGCTGCTCTTTCTGAGGAGCCTGAGCCTTATGCTCGCCACCCCGGGGCAGATTCAACTGGGCCAGCATCTCTTTGAGATATCTTTCCCCGCCGTACTCAAAGGAGGTCTTGAATCCGGGCGCCAGGTAGAGCTGAATATCCTCGGGATTGTTGACCGCGTAAGACAGGTTACGCAGGTACTCCACCCCATCGTTGCGCTCCTTCAGGCCGTGGAACAGGGCATTGCCCAGCTTGGTGCCGATGGAATGGAGCGCCCGACGATAGTGGCGCAGATAGAGCTCCTCGGCGGAGAAGATCCGGAAGGCCAGCTTGTCGGTATCGTTGGCTTCGATGGTATGGTTGGCGTAGAAGCGACCTTCCAACTCCTTGGTCATGAAGTTGTCGGTACGGGTATAGATGAGTTCATACCCGGCGGCGGCCACGTTGGGACAAACCACCGCCTGGGAGAGATCCTCGGCTCCGGGCACGGTTTTCTGAACGACGGCGGGCATTTCGATCTTCATCTCAGCCAGGGTGTTGCGCATGGATTCCCGATAGCTGCAGACAAAACCGTTCTTGAAGGCCTGACGATCCGCCGGGGAGCCGGAGGTCAACAACTCTTCGAAGAGTTCCAACATGGCCACGGCGTGGGTATTGGTCTCTTTCAGGAGGGTGTCGAACTTGCCCTGATAGTTGGCGGAACGCTCCAGATTGATCTTGAAGAACTTCTTGGGCCACTGGGCAAATCCGGAACCGATCTCGCGACCGACCTCGCCGGCGGCGGTGGAGACATGATATCCCAGGACCTCATCCGCATCCATACGGGCAAAGGTGGTACGGAAGCAGGAGTTGAACTTGTTGCGCAGCTCCTGGTTGACGCCGAAATAGAAACGTCCCAGAGGCGTGGCCTGACTGTTGGCATTCATTTCGCCGGTACGCAGGAAGTGGACGAAATCCGGATTCAGGTGCTTTTTGCCATACAGATTGCCGTTGTCGTTCCGGAGATTGGCGCCCCAGTAGTCACCGGCGCGACAGAAGGAACCGACATCCATTTTGATGAGGAATTCGGTGTTGTCATTGGTATTGACAGCGATCCGCTCCATGGAATCGTGATGATTCAGGGAGTGGCCGATGGGGGGCTGGGTGCTGCAGCCGCTGACCAGCAGCAGCAGGGACAAACCATACAAGGAGCTCTTGACGGTTGTTTTCATTTGTTTCATTTGTCTCTCCTATCGGTAACGATTCTGGAAGCGCGGTGGCATCCCAGGGGTATGATGAACAGATGCGACGGACAGTTCCAGTGTCAGGCTACCGGGTGGAATCGCTTTCGCGGATCGAATAGCTGTCGGACAGGAAGTAGATTTCAACACGGCGATTTTCCGGTTGACGACGCTTGTCGCTGGTGAGGTTGTAAGCCGCGGGGCGGGTGGCGCCATAGCCGACCTTGGTCAACTGGGCATCCTTGACACCCTGGCCTTTCAGATAGGCACGGACCTCTTTGGCCCGTTTCATCGACAGGCTCACATTGCTGGCCGCGGAACCGCTCTCATCGGCATGTCCCTGGATGTCCACACGGACGCCGGGATTGGCTTTGATGGTTTTGGCCAGTTCATTGAGGACTTTACGCTCCGAAGCGCTCAGACCGGCGCTGCCGAGAGCGAACTTGATGACCGCCTTGGGGGCCACGCTGCAACCGGTGGAGGAGACCTTGTCGCCCCGGGCAGAGTTGTCGCACTTGTCGGCGCCATTGATGACGCCATCCTCATCCGTATCCAACGGGCAGCCGAAGGCATTGACGGCCACACCCGGGGCGGTATTCGGACAATCGTCCTTGTAATCGGGCACACCATCCCGATCGCTGTCAATGGGGCAGCCATGCATATCGACTTTGGCGGTCGCGGGGGTATCCGGGCACATATCCCAGACATCCGCCACGCCATCGCCATCCGCGTCCGGGATGACGGGACAGCCGTATCTGTCAACAGGGGCACCTGGCACGACTGTTGCTTTGCATGAGGAAGTGTCATGATGCCAATAATGACCGTGGTGCCAGGAGCTGGAATCATGTGCCATGGCGGAACTTCCGGCGCAAAGAAGTCCTCCCATTGCCAGTAATGTTGCGACTGCTTTCAATTTCATTTAACCCTCCATGTTTAATTAATGTGGCTAGGTTACGTTAACCTATTCTTTTCACCATACAAACCAGTGAGTTAGCTCTACCATTAAACAAAGTGTGCGTCAACCCTTTTTTCCGAATCATTTTTGACGACACGACTATTTCATGACAATCAAATACACACCAATTCATCAATCCTTCCTTATATGTAAAATCTTTGGTTACAAATATAAATTTACTTTAGACACATTCCTGCAACCAATATACATCCAATCACCCCCTCAGACATTCCTGCCAAAGCCCGTCGGCACGCCCAGAATTCATTAATTGACAAGATTGAATTCATTGAAAAATGAACCTTGCCGAGAACAAAAAAACAGGCGGAAATCCCCTGGAGAGGCCGAGGTTGAGGTGATGCCGGAATTTTGACGTGCCTGGGAAATGTTTGCGGATCGAACTTCATGAATTCCAGAGATTTTTACAGAAAATTATCAGCATTCCCGTCAATCTGTGATCACCTTTATAAACCCCGGCTGTCCCTCCCGCTCCTGAAACACTTTTCGAGCAGTCTGGGCATCCGCATTGGAATCAAAAACGCCGATCCAAACCTGATTGACGCTCCGTCCCTCCGCATCCCGGGCCGAATGAACCTGCAAAGGATAACCTTTGACGCGCAGGCTGGCCACCAGCTTCTCCACCCCTGACGGATCCATGGCGGAGGCGACCTGAACCGCGTAACGGGTTTTGCCGAGATGGGCTTCCGGTTTCCGTTGCAATGGCAGAACGTGCCTGGTACGGCTCCGGGGGGCGACCAGAGGCAGGATGTGGGAAGAAACTTCCCGGTTCGGGATCTCCGTGACATCCACGGAGCGCGCCACTTCCGCGGCGCTGGCTGGCCCGAGATAACGAATGATGGGAGTGCTGCCAGCCGGTACCCGATCGGCTGTCCGGGGTTCCGGGTGGTTGACCGGGCCGGGAAGCGGCGCATGCTGGAGCGGTTTGGCCGGAATCGGCGCATCCAGCTGTTCGGCCAGCAACTCCTCCAGAGGCAAAGGCAGCATGGTTTTGGCGTCGATGAACGGCAGAGGATTCCGGCTGGCAAACACCTTTTTCTGCCACTGGCCATCGTTTTCCCGCAAAAGACGTGTCAAGGCGGGCACATCCCGCCCCACCCCCTCTTCTCCGAGGGGATCCCAACCCAGACTGGCATAAAGACGTCCCAGGGCGCTCTGATAACGGGCGAACGCCTCATACTGGCCCACCCGCCCCAAAGCCGCCGCGGCCACGGTATGGACGTAGCTCAACTGGCTGTCCAGGCCCGATCCGCTCCGATTGGCGGTATGATCCTGCAAACGCTTGCGGGTTTCGTTTTCCACCATGATCCGCCGCAGCCCCTCCCGGGCGGCCCGGTATTCATGATAGGCGATACGGGTCTGACCCAGCACCGCCATATGCATCACCAGACGACGCATCTGCACCACTTTTTCCCGGCTGTCCGCCAGGTCCAGCTGGGTTGAACCGTTCAAGGCGCGCAGCAGGTTCCAGCTCAGCCGGGCCCCGGCCTGGGCCCAATGCTGATAGACCAGCAGAGCGCTGGAATCGGCGTTTTCGGAGACATTGAACTCCAGACCCGGAAACAACCGGGCAATGGCCTTGCGGGTTTCATCCGCCTCGATGCGGGCCTGATACTGTTCGATGCGCAATTCGGGACGGAAGGTCAAAGCCCAGCGTTCCAACTCTTCGATGGGCGCCACCAGTTCCAGAGGCTCTCCCTGCACGCTGCCGTCATCCACCAGTTGCAACGCCACACCCGGTTCAAGATGGATCAAAGTGGCCAACTCGTCCTTGGCCATGGCCAGCTCGGCCCGACTCTTTTCCAACTGCCGGGTGATCTCCAGCAGTCCCAACTGGAACTGCAACGCCGGCACCGGGGAACGCAACCCCTCTCGTTCCACCTTGCGGGCCAGCTCGACCGCCTCCATGGAGGCTTTCTGGACAATGGAAATCTCCTGTTCCAGCCACTGGGCCGCCGCCGCGCGCCAGAAGGCGAAACGGACATCCTTCAAGAGATTGTGCGCGGTCTTGCGGCGCTGTTCGGACTGGATCAACCGCTTGTTGCCCTCCTGCCGCGTCTGGTAGTAACTCACCCCGAAATCCAGCAGATTCCAGCTCATGGTGAAATCCGCGGTACCGGTGGCCGACTCCCGGGAGAGGGTGGGTTCGGTGGAGACCGTCCCGGAATAAAGCGACCGGCTCACCGAGGCGTTTTCCGGCGAACGACCCGAATATCCGGCGGCCAGCGCAAGATTGGGCAGCATCTCCAGCCGGGCCACGTCCTCCTGTTTCCAGGCCAGAACCTCTTCAAGCCGCTTGAGCCGGTAATCCATGTTGTACTTCAACGCCCGGGCCATGGCCTCGTGCAGGGTCAAGGGACCGCTGACCGGCGGAACATCCTTGAACAAAAGAGCCTCATCCTGTTTGACCAGCTTCTCCTGTTCGGCGGGAGTGATCATGGCGGTGACCACGGAGCAGCCGGTCAAAGAGAGAACCGTCCAGACACCCGCCGCCATTCCAAGAGAGGAACGATGCGGAAACCGGCTCAGACGGTGCTGTGGATGTGCGGATGCGCTCAAAGTGATTCTTGCCTGTTGGCGGTTCAAGGACTCCTCTCAAAGGTCGCTTTGCACAATTCATGCCGCCATTCATCGCCACCACTCCGGGTGGACAGCAGAGACGACAACAGGCCGGCTGGACGACCGGCTCACACCCTCAGGCACGCTTCCACCGGCAGAGTCTTATCTTGACGGTCTTGCAACCAATCACGCACAAACTCGGATAAAACAATTTTTTACATAGTAAAAATCGAACAATATAAAATACTTAACCAAAAGAATCCACCTTTACTGTAAAAATTTCTGACATTCGTTCACTGAACGCCTCGATAACCCTTTGAAACAGTTCACAATATTTTATGCTGGCTTGTTGGCGCAGGGATTGCTAAATTATTAATATAAAATAAAAAAGCAAACATGCCTCCCGGGGAGTAACACCCATGAAGCTCTGGTCCTGGATTCGTGATCACCTGTTCGGAAGTTCCAAACCGGAAGGACAACCCGCCAGGCCGCCCACCCTGGCCCCATCCCGGGAATGGCGCTCCCGCCTGGCATTGCGGCTGGAGAAGCGTTTGATGTTCGATGCCGCCGGGGTGCTCACCGCTCTGGCCGCGCTGCATCACGACTCCCACGCCGACGGCAGCGATCACGATACCGGACATGACGCGGACCACTCCCCCTTTCCGCCACCGGCACCCGACAGCGCCCACGCCTCTCCGAAAGAGATGATCTTCATCGACTCCACGGTACCCAATTACCAGGCACTGATCAGCGATGTCCCCCCGAACACCCAGGTGGTGGTGCTGGATCCGAACCGGGACGGGGTGGAGCAGATCCGCGCCACCCTGGCCGGTCATTCCGGCATTCAGGCGATTCATATCGTCTCTCATGGCAGTTCAGGCTATCTGGCCCTGGGAAACTCGGAACTGGATGTGGTCAATCTGGAGGATCACGCCCACGCCCTGCAGGAGTGGGGCACGGCCCTGACGGAGAACGCCGACATCCTCATCTATGGCTGTGACGTGGGCGCGGGCATGACCGGTGGCGCTTTTGTCTCCCGCATGGCCGATCTCACCGGCGCCGACGTGGCGGCCTCCAACAATCTCACCGGGGCGACGGACCGGGGGGGCGACTGGATTCTGGAGGTCAACAAGGGGGTGATCGACACCCCGGTCTTTGTTTCCGATACCGCCCGACTGGAGTTTCACGGCATTCTGCCCTCTTCCAATCCGGTCATCGCCAATCTTCACGGGGATACCCTGGCCTACAGCGAGGGCAGCGGCAGCCTGGTGATCGATCAGGGAGGCAATGTCACTGTCACCGACCCGGACTCCGCGGACTTCAACGGCGGCGCCATGACGGTCGCCATCACCGCCAACCGGGATTCGACCGAAGATGTCCTGGCCATCCGCAATCAGGGGACCGGTGCCGGACAGATCGGGGTTTCCGGCGCCAATGTCACCTATCAGGGAACAGTCATCGGCACCTTCGCCGGCGGAAGCGGCACCAATGATCTGGTAATCGCCTTCAACGCCAACGCCAATCCCACCGCCGTCACGGCCCTGGTGCGCAACATCACCTATACCAACACCGATACCAACAACCCGACGGTCTCCTCGCGCAGCATCTCATTCAGCATGACCGACGGGGATGGAGGGGCCTCCGCCACGGTCACAGCCAGCGCCGCGGTCACCGGGGTCAACGACGCCCCCACCCTGGCTGGAGCATCCACCATCAATTATACGGAAAACGCTCTGGCCACCGCCATTCATCCCAGCATCACCCTGGCGGATGTGGACAACACCACCCTGCAAAGCGCGGTGGTCTCCATCAGCGCCAACTACCAGAACGGCTCCGATCAACTGCTCTTCACCAACACCGCCAGCATCACCGGTTCCTGGAACGCCGCCACCGGCACCCTCACCCTGACCGGCGCCGACACCCTGGCCAACTATCAGGCCGCGCTCCGTTCGGTGAAATTCCAGAACATCAGCGACGCTCCCACCACCACCAACCGCACCATCGCCTTTCAGGTCAACGATGGCTCAGCCAACAGCGCGGTCAAGAACGCCACAGTCACCATGACCGCGGTCAACGACGCCCCCACCATCAACAGTGGCGGCCCCACCCTGGCCTATACGGAAAACGATCCGGCCTCGGTCGTCGATGCCACCATCACCCTGGCGGACGCGGACAACGCCAATTTGCAAAGCGCGGTCATCTCCATCAGCGGCAACTATCAGAGCGGCGCCGATCAACTGCTGTTCACCAATACCGCCAGCATCACCGGCGCCTGGAACGCCGCCACCGGCACCCTGACTCTCACCGGGGCCGACACCGTGGCCAACTATCAGGCTGCGCTCCGCTCGGTGAAATATCAAAATACCAGTGACGCCCCCACGACCACCGCCCGGACCGTCTCCTTTCAGGTCAACGACGGCACCACCAACAGCACCGCCTCCACCGCAGCCGTCAACATCACCGCGGTCAACGATGCCCCGACGTTAAGCGGCACCCAGTGGTTCCCGCCGGCGATCCTGCGCACCGACGCCACCAACACCGGCACCACGGTGGGCAGTCTGTTCGCCGCCGCCGACATCACCGACCCGGATCCCGTCCCCCTGGAAGGGGTCGCCATCTACGCCCAGTCCAACGCCGGCATCGGTCAGTGGGAATACCGGGTGGATGGCGGGGCATGGAACACCTTCCCGCCCCCGTTGAACACAAACCACGCTCTGCTCTTGAAATCCACGGATGAGATCCGCTTTGTGCCGGACAACTCCAACGGCGGCCAGCCCACCTTGTCCTTCTACGCCTGGGATCGCACCTCCGGCACTGCCGGAACCACGGTCAACGCCACCACCCGGGGTGGAATCACCGCGTTCAGTTCGGGGGCGGGCACCATCAAGGGAACGGTCAACGCCGCGCCGGTGCTGGACATCTCCGGCTCCCCGGCCCTGCCCACCATCACCGAGGATCAGCTCACCAATACCGGACAGACCGTCAGCGCCCTGCTGGGGGCCTCGATAACCGACGCGGATACCGGCGCCATCCAGGGGATCGCCATTCAGACCACCACCACGGATAACGGCGCCTGGCAGTACTCCACCAACGGGGGGGCCTCATGGAACAACATCGGGGTGGTCTCCAGCGCCCAGTCCCTGCTGCTGCGCTCCACGGACCGGGTGCGTTTCCTGCCGGACGGCATGAATCCCCCTTTCGACACATCACCGGGCAGTTTGAACTTCACCTATGTGGCCTGGGATCGTACCGGCCAATCCTCCACCTGGTCGGCGGGCAGCAAGGTCTCCACCGCCACCCGTGGCAACGCCACGCCCTTTTCGGTCAACGTGGAAACCGCTTCCATCACCGTCACCGACCTCAACGACGCCCCGGTCCTGACTCCCTTCAGTCCCACCCTGCCCGCCATCATGCACACCGAAACCACCAATACCGGGGTCACGGTGGCCAGCATGGTCGGAGGCTCCATCAGTGACGTGGATGTGGTCACCGCCCCATTGCAGGGCATTGCCATCCACACGGTGGCCAACGGTACCAGCGGGGGATTCTGGGAGTACTCCACGGACAACGGCGCCTCCTGGAGCGCCACAGGCGCGGTGAGTTCCCTGCAGGCCCTGCTCTTGCGACCCCAGGACAAGATCCGCTATCAACCCGGCGCGCTCAACACCACCGACGCCGCCAGCATCGGCTATTTCGCCTGGGATCAGACCCAGAACCTCGGCCAGCAGGGGACCAAGACCGACGTCTCCACCCGGGGCGGCACCACGGCCTTCAGCACCACGGGGGATACGGCCACCATCCGCATCAACGTGGCCCCCACCCTGGACGCCTCCGCATCTCCGGCCCTGCCCACCATCACCGAAGACGACACCACCAACAGCGGCGCCACCGTCTCCACCCTGCTGGGAGGCGCCGGTGACATCGATGTCGGAGCGGCGCGGGGCATCGCCCTGTACGGTCTCAACAGCGGCAATGGCACCTGGCAATACAACACCGGTTCCGGCTGGACCAATGTGGGAGCGGTCAGTTCCGCCTCGGCGCTGCTGCTGCGGGAGAGCGATCAGATCCGCTTCATCCCCAATGCCATCAAAGGCACCACCCCGGACATCTCCTTTTATGCCTGGGACCAGACCACCGGCAGCGCCGGCACCAAGGTGGATGTCTCCAGCCGGGGCGCCACAACGGCTTTCAGCGTGACCGGGGACACGGCGACCATCGGCGTCACCGAGGTCAACGACGCCCCCACCATTTCCGTCACGGCCACGACCCTCACCTTCACCGAAGGGAGCGCGCCGGTCGCCATCAACAACACCCTGACCCTGACCGATGTGGATGATCTCAACCTGGCCGGAGCCACGGTGCGGATCACCGGCAATCTGACATCCAGCGAGGATGTACTCGCCTTCACCAATCAGTCCGGCATCACCGGTTTCTGGGATGGCGCCACCGGCACCCTCACCCTGACCGGCAGCGCCACCAAGGCCCAGTATCAAACCGCCTTGCGCTCCATCACCTATCAGAACACCAACACGGACAATCCTGCCACCGCCACCCGCACCGTCACCTTCACCATCACGGATAGAAACTCGGACAGCAGCGGTTTCGGCGCCCTGACCGCCAGCGGCGCCCGACCCGTGGCCATCAGCGCGGTCAACGACGCCCCGACCTTAAGCGCCTCCGGGACCACTCTTTCCTATACCGAAGGGGATGCCCCCACGGTGGTGGACAGCGGTCTTACCCTGTCGGACGTGGACGATACCCAGATGAACTCGGCCACGATCCAGATCACCGGCAACTATCGCTCCGGCGAGGATGTGCTGGCCTTCACCAATCAGGCGGGGATCACCGGCGTCTGGAGTTCCGCCCTGGGCAAATTGACCCTGACCGGCACCGCCACACGCAGTGACTATCAGACCGCCTTGCGTTCCGTGACCTATCAGAACCTCAACTCGGACACTCCGGACCCCACCACCCGGACCATCACCTTTTCTGTCACCGACGCCAACTCGGGCGGTGCGGGAGGCGGAGCCTTGATTGCCGCCGCGACCCGGAGCATCGCGCCGATTGCTGTCAACGACGCCCCCACCGCCAGCGCCAGCGCCAGCATCCTGACCTATACGGAAGGGGATGGGGCGGTGATCGTGGACAATGGCTTGTCCCTTGCCGACGTGGATGACCCCAACATTGCCGGAGCCACCATTCAGATCATCAGCAACCATCACGGGGATCAGGATCAACTGGCTTTTGTCAACCGACCCGGGATCACCGGCTCCTGGAACGCCGCCACCGGAACCTTGACCTTGAGCGGTACGGCGACCAAGGTGGATTATCAGGCGGCGTTGCGTTCCATCACCTATCAGAACAACAACACCGACAACCCGGCGACCGGAACCCGTTCCATCCGCTTCACCATCACCGACGCCAACTCCAACGGTCAGGGAAGCGGCGCACTCACCGTCAGCGTGCAGCGCGACATCGCCCTGACCCCGATCAATGACGCCCCCGGTGTCGCCACCACGGCGGTCCCTCTCTCCTATACGGAGAGCAACGCCGCCACACCCGTGGATCCATCCCTCTCCTTGAGCGACGTGGATGATGCCACCGTCACGGGTGCCACCATCCAGATCACCGGACACTATCTGGCCAGCGAGGATCTTCTTGCCTTTGCGGATCAATCCGGGATCACCGGTTCCTGGAACGCCGCGACCGGAAAACTCACCTTGACCGGCACCGCCTCCAAAGCCGACTACGAAACGGCGTTGCGTTCCGTGACCTATGTGAACAGCAACAACGCCAATCCAAGCGTTTCCATGCGTACGGTGACCTTTTCGGTCACGGACGGCAACTCGGAGGGTACCGGAGCCGGAGCGATCACCACCAGCGCCAGTCGCAACATCGTCATGACGGTGATCAACGACGCCCCCAACATGACCACGGACAGCCCCCTCTCCTACAACGAAGGTGAGGCCGCCAAGGCGGTGGATACGGGATTGAGTCTTTCGGATGTGGACGACGACAACATTGTCGGTGGCATGGTCCAGATCACGGGGAACTATCGGGCAGGAGAGGATTATCTTGCCTTCACCAATCAATCCGGCATTACCGGAACCTGGAACGGGGCCACCGGGGCGCTGGTCTTGACCGGAAGCGCCACCAAAGCGGATTACGAAGCCGCTTTGCGCACCGTGAGCTACCACAACTCCAACAGTGACAGCCCGAGTTCCTTGACCCGAACGGTCACATTTTCCGTGACAGACGGCAACTCCAACGGTTTCGGGGACGGTTCCATCACCACCCGCGCCAATCGCGCCCTGGTAGTCACCCCGATCAACGACGCCCCCGGAGTCTCCACCTCGGCTATTCCCCTGGCCTACACCGAAAGCGGCACCGCCACGCCGGTGGATGCCTCGATCACCTTGGCCGATGTGGATGACGCCTCCATCGCCGGAGCCACGGTCCAGATCACCGGGCATTACCTCTCCAGCGAGGACGTTCTTTCTTTCACCGATCAATCCGGCATCTCCGGCTCCTGGAACGCCGCCACCGGGACTTTGACCCTTTCCGGCACCGCATCCAAAGCCGACTACGAAGCGGCCTTGCGCTCCGTCACCTATGTCAACAGCAACAACGACAACCCCAGCGTGGCCCTGCGGACCGTCACCTTCTCGGTCACGGACACCAACTCCAATGGCGAGGGGGCCGGAGCACTCACCACCACCGCCAGCCGGGATATCGTGCTGACCACCATCAATGATGCCCCCGGAGTCTCCACCTCGGCTATTCCCCTGGCCTACACCGAAAGCGGCACCGCCACGCCGGTGGATGCCTCGAT
>JADGAB010000073.1 GCA_015232245.1 Magnetococcales bacterium
TGTTTTTAAAGTCAAAACCCTGGGGGAAGAATCCCCCAGACCCCCGCTTTTTTTTCAGAAGTTTAACGGACTGAATAACCGATCTCCTCGTCCGTCAGGTAGCAACCGGGATCCTCTTCCCAGTGATCCCCGGTGGCCTGATAGGCCCGCACCCGGGTGTTGCCACCGCAAATCGCCAGATGGACGCACTGACCGCACCGCCCCTTGAGAGGCCGGGGCCGGGTGCGCAAACCCGCCAGCAAAGGATCCGCCGGATTGGACCAGAGCTCCCGGAAGGATCCCTGACGGACATTGCCCAACGTGTGATGCCGCCAGAAGATGTCCGGATGCACCTCCCCCTGTTCGTCGATATTGGCTATGCCGACCCCGGAGGCGTTGCCTCCCCAACGGGTCAGCATGGCCTGGGCGCGGGAGGCCAGATCCGGAAAATGCCTCTGTATCCAGAACAGAAAAAACACCCCATCCGCGTCGTTGTTGCCGGTGACGATCTCCCGGGACGAACCCGAGGCAAGATCCCCGCGACTCTGCTCGAACAGCCATTCCATCAGCGTCCGGGTGGCCAGAAGATCCGCGTTCTCCTTGCGGTTCACCTTGCCCCGACCCGCATGGTTCCAGTGGGAGAGGTAAAACCGCTCCACTCCGGCGCTGTCCATCCATTCGAACAGCCTGGGCAGATCCTCAACATTGTCACGGGTTGGGGTGAAACGTATGCCGGCTTTCACTCCCTGCTCGCGACAGTGGCGAATTCCCGCCACGGAGCGTTGAAATGCCCCTTGCACCCCGCGCATGCGGTCGTGATTGGCTTCCAGACCGTCCAGGCTTACCCCGACATAATCAAATCCCGCTGCGGCAATCCGAATGGCCATGGAGGGATCCATCAAGGTGCCGTTGCTGGAGAGCCCCAGATAAAATCCCAACCGTTTGGCCTGTCCGGCAATTTCGAACAGATCTGGCCGCAGCAGAGGTTCTCCGCCCGACAAGATCAGGGCAGTAACCCCGCATTGTTTCAGATCCTCCAGCACCCGGCAACACTCCTCGAAAGAGAGTTCCCCGGAATAGGGACGATCCGCCGAGGCGGAATAACAGTGGGCGCAGGCCAGATTGCAGCGGCGCAACAGATTCCACACGATCACCGGCCCGGTTGCGGTGACCACCTTGGGTGGCCGCACACTCTCCGGCGCCAGCAGACGCTTGAGAAAATGGGTTAAACGGAACATCCGTCCACCCCTCCCGAGGTTCTAAGGCGTAAACCGGTTTTCTTGAGAATCCGGGAGCTGTGCAACACCAGATGCCCCTGGTTGGCCGGACCCAGCAGCTCTTCCAGAAGTCCGATCCGTTCGCCGACCATGGCCCGGTCCGCGCCATGCACCATGACAAACAGATTGTATGGCCAGGTGGGCGGATGACGGGGACGGCGATAACAATGGGTGACAAAGTCCAGCCCGGCAATGCGCTGCCCCAGGGTTGTGACCTGATCGTCGGGGAGATTCCAGACCGACATGCCGTTGCCCTTGAGTCCCAGACGGTAATGGTTGGTGGCCAGGCCGATGCGCCGGATCCAGCCCCGTCGCAGCATCTCCTCCAGGCGGTGCATTAGATTTTCCACCCCGACGCCTACGGTTGCGGCCACCCGATGATAGGGGGTTGGCTCCAGAGGCAAACCAGCCTGGGTGGCGGTGATGATCGCCCGGTCCAGATCGTCCGGCATACGGTTCGTCAACGCTTTGTCCACGGCTGGGTCGAACTGGGGATGGGTGTCGATGGCGCCGTCCTCTCCCAGACGCACGGCAAATCCCAAACGGAACTCCTCGAGCTTGGGCAGATCGAATACCTCCAGCCCCGTCAAAGCCGTGATCCGGTTCAAAACCTCGTCAATCTGGGGTCTCTTTTCCGTGGCCACCACGAACCACATGTTCAACGCGTGTTCCCGTGCGTAGTTGTGAGCCACTTCCGGTTGGGCGTTGACGATTTCCGCAACTGTGGCATAATCATCATCCGGTACACGAATGGCCGCCAGGGTCAGACCACCTCCCAGCCGTTCCGCATTGAAAAACGGACCAAATCGGGTCAGAAAGCCGGTTTCCAGCAGATTCCGGATCCCCTGGATGATCGTCTCCTCGGACAGATGCAAGCGCGTTCCCACGGAGGCAAACGGTCGCAACTCCAGAGGAAAGCCGGTTTGCATGCCGTTGATGATCCGAATGGTCTGGGAATCCATCGCCTCTCCTGAACCGCCTGTAAACTTTTGAAAAAAAAAGCGGGGGTCTGGGGGATTATTTCCCCAGAGGTTTGACTTCAAAACATAAAAATTCCTTGATCTTCTGGTCTTTATAAATTCTTTATATTTTCAAGTCCCAAGGGCCTCATTCCTGGATCCCTGGAAATACCGGGCGCCGCACTGTTTGAAGCGACGCCGACTGAACAGCACCTCCCGTTTGTAAGGGGTCAGCCCACAACCGACCGTAAGGCGTTCGGCCCGCTCCAGGGTTTCGTTCCGTTCCCGGCCATGGATCATGCAATAGAGATTGTAAGGCCAGGCCGGCAGACAACGCCGTCTTAAATAGCATAACGATACAAAATCGAATTGTTTGATCCGTGCCCCGATCTCCCGCACGCTTTCGTCCGGAACATCCCATACCACCATGGCATTGGCCCGATAGCCCAGTTCATGATGATGCACCACCACCCCGATCCGCTTGATGATCCCTTTTTCCTGCAAGGCATGCAAGCCATCCAGCACCTGCTGTTCATTCAGGCCGATGGCTTGACCCATGGCGTGAAAGGGGTGCTCGGTCAGGGGGAAGCCGTTTTGAAAAACCCCGACCAGTTGTTGTTCCTGTTCGTTCAGCATGCTTCACCCGTGAATCCGGAACCCCAGATCGATGTGAAAATCCTCCTCCATGGGCATGGAGCAGACCTGCAACCCGGTATTGCTTTCGATGGCGGCAATCACCTCGGCCAGACGGGTCGCATCCGCGGCGGTCAGCACAAACCAGAGATTGAAAGCGTGCTCCCGCTCGTAGTTGTGATTGACCTCATGGAAATTGCTCACTAAAGCGGCTACCTCCTCCAGTCGCTCTGGTGGAACCTGCATGGCCGCCAATGTGCTGATTCCCACCTTTCGGGGTTGCAACACCACCCCGACGCGACTGATCAAACCGGCTGCCTGGAGCGTTCGCAGGCGCTCCAGCACCTCGGCTTCGCTGATTCCCAAAGTTTTGGCCAGGGTCAGATAGGGGCGGGGATGCAATGGAAAATCGTGTTGGAAGTCGTTGAGCAACTTGAACTCCAAAGGGGAGAGCTGCAGATCGACCGATGGACGTGTTTCCAGAGAACGCATTGATTTGTCAGATCCTTGCGCATCCATGGCCGGATGCGTTGTTTTGACTTGTAGGGGTCCAGGGGGATTATCCCCCTGGTGGGGTCCAGGGGCAAAGCCCCTGGGACTTTAAGCCTTTGGCGCGCTTCTCAAAAGGGAATTGCGAAGCAATTCCCGCGCGCGCCCAGCTGGCCGCCGGAGGCGGCGCCTTTTCGGCCCCGAGTCCCGCATTGCCGCAGGTCGGACAGCCAGCATTCCGAAATGGATGCGGTTTTAAAGAATAATAAATTTTTATGTTTTTAAAGTCCCAAGGGCTTCGCCCTTGGATCCCACCAGGGGGATAATCCCCCTGGACCCCTGTAAGTAAAACCACTCCAATATGACCCCTGGCTACAAACCGATCTTGTGGGCGCGGTTGGTGAAGAAAATCCCGCTGGGCTTGAGCGCCGGCAGAGTGGCCAGACGCTCGAAGGTGCCGGTATGGTAGACGTCCACTCGATCCGCATCCCGGACCGACAGCCACAGATGCTCTCCACGGGGGGTGAACTCCATGTGCATTACGCCAGGCCCCGGGGTGAGGGTCTTGATCAACTTGCGGCTGGGAACGTCGATCACCTGCACATTGCCATTGTCCGGATGGGCGAAATTGACCCAGATCTGTCGGCCATCCGGTTGGGCCATGACAAAGACCGGTTGACCGATCACCGGCACCCGTCCCACCTCCTGCCAGCTCTCCCGATCCACAATCAGCACCTCATGGCGTCCCATGGCGGGCAGAAAGGCCAGATTCCCGGCCATGGCCCATCCCCGCAGATGAGGCATCTTGTGGACCGCGGTACGCTTTTCGCCCCGTCCGTAATTGTTGAGAATCCGCTTGACCCCCTGTTCCGGATGCCACAGATCCAGCAGCGCGAAACCGTCCTCGCCGAACAGACCGGCAATGTAGTGGCGTCCATCCGGAGAGATCAGGGCATCGTAAGGCTTGCTGCCCACGTTGGTGTATTTGGTGATCCGGGGGGTGGTCGGCTGGCTCACATCCGCCACCCAGATCTCATCCGAATCGAACAGACTGTAGACAAACTTCTGACCCGGCGCATCCGCCACGCCCACCACCTTGGAGGTCTTGCCCTTGGCATCCACCGCCGGGATGTCGGCGAGCAATTCCAGGGTGTCGGTGGCAAAGATCTTCACCCCCCCGGGCTGGTAGTTGGCCACCGCCACCAGTCGGCCATCCTGGGAAACCGAACCGCCGATGCTGTTGCCTCCCTGGATCACCCGTCCCACCAGTTGCCCGGACAGCAGATCCACCTTGCTCAAGCCCCCATCCCGACCAAAAATGAAGGCGTAACGACCATCCCGGGAGTAAACCAGGGATGCGTGCGAAAGATCCCCCAGCCCCTCCACCCGGGCGAGCACGTTCATGTGGCTGTTTTCCACCACTGCCACGCTGCCGGAAGCCCGTTCGATCACGATTCCCATATCTCCCACGCCCCGCGCCGGAGCGCATCCCTGCAGGGTTGGCCAAATCAGCCCGGCCAGCAGAAGCCAGGCGGAACGGCGGGACGGGTTTCCGGGAAAGCTCATGGGAGGTCTCCTTTTTTCAGATGCAATACCAGCCAGCGGATCTCCTCGCGGGTCAAAAGCCCCTCCCAGGGAGGCATGGCCCGCTCCGGCAATCCGTGAAACACGATATCTTCCAACAGATCCGCCGGCTTGTTCGCCAGATCCGCAGGCAGCAGAGGAGGCCCCAGTCCCCCTTTCAGGGTCATGCCGTGGCACGATCCGCAATCATGACGCAATAAATGAATCAATTGATTTTGCCGCTCGGTCGGGAGTTCTGCCCGGACCGCCGCGACTGGGACGAACATCGCAAGGAGGATCGACAGGACGAATACAGAATGCAGAAAAAAAAAGCGCGCATGCGACATTCGGGTGTAAACTCCACGAACGAAGGTCAGGTTTAACCCCTCTTTATTACGTCGAATGCGCGCTTGGTGCAAGGGCCGGTGGCGCCCTCTCTTTGAGATTCAAAGGAGAGGGCGCCGGGCTTCAAGGCGAGGTTGCCGACAATCAATACACGTCGTGCATGGTGTTGTAGACGTTGAACTTGCCGGTCGGAGTCACGAGAACCGGATCCTTGATGACGGTCTTGAGCTTGCGGGTCTTGTCATCGACCACGACCAGAGCGGATTTCTCGGTTTTGCTGTTCCAGACCGAGAACCACACTTCGTCACCGGCCTTGTTGTACTCAGGCTGCACCACACGCTTGACACCGGGACCGAGATCCGCCCACTCGGCGATGGGCAGGCTGACAAAACCTTTGTCAAGATCCTTGATGTCAAACACGGCAATGGTCTGAGAAGCAGCGGCATCAGGATTCAGCGGCGTGTCAACCCACAGGTTGGCGGACTTCGGATGGGTCTTGATGAACAAAGAACCACCGCCTTTACCCTTCAGGGTGCGAACGACATTCCATGCCTCTTTGGCATGTCCGGTCGGATCGGTGCCGATCAGGGAGATGGTCTCGTCACCCAGGTGGCTGGTGGCCCAGACCGGTCCGAATTTCGGATCGACGAAATTGGCGCCACGACCCGGATGGGGGATGGCTCCCACGTCGACCAGCTTGACCAGCTTGCGATCCTTGGAGTCGATGACCGCGACCTTGTTGGACTTGTTGGCAGCCGTCATGAAGTAGCGCTTGCTGGCGTCCCAGCCGCCGTCATGCAGGAACGGGGCTGTGTCGATGGAGACCGACTTCAAGTTGGTGAGGTCGGAGTAGTCCACCATGATGACCTTGCCGGTCTCTTTGACATTGATGATGAACTCAGGATGCTCGTGGGAGGCGACGATGGCCGCCACACGGGGTTCCGGATGGTATTCGTTGGTGCCAACCACGTTGCCACGGGTGGAGACCACTTTCAGGGGTTTCAGGCTGTCGCCTTCCATGATCACATACTGGGGCGGCCAGTAGGAGCCGGCGATGGCGATCTTGTCTTCCCAGCCTTTGTACTTGGAGGTTTCCACGGAACGGGCTTCCATGCCGACCTTGATGGTGGCCACGTTGTCCGGTTTTTCCATCCACAGGTCGATCAGGTTGATCTTGGCGTCGCGACCGATCACATAGAGATAGCGGCCCGAGGTGGAAAGACGGGAGATGTGCACGGCATAGCCGGTCATGACCACGGAGATGATCTTCTTGGTGTCGCCGTCGATGATGGCGACCTGTCCGGTGTCGCGCAGGGTGACGGAGAAGACATTCTCCAGGTTGAAATTGTTCATCTTCTTGGTGGGACGATCCTTGACCGGGATCAGCACCTTCCAGGTGGCTTCCATCTCTTTCATGCCGAATTCCGGAGGAATCGGGGCGGGATGCTGGAGATAGCGGGCCATCAGGTCGATCTGCTCGGGTTTCAGTTCGCCGCTGTCACCCCAGGCGGGCATGCCAGCCGGGGAGCCGTGGGTGATGAATTGCACCAGATAGTCGGTGCCCAGATTGGTGGTCAGATCCGGGGTCAACGGCTTGCCGGTGGCACCCTTGCGCAACACGCCATGACAACCGGCGCAACGCTCGAAGTAGATCTGTTTGGCCAGTTCCATCTCTTTTTCGTTGATCGGCGGCAGTTCGGGTTTGGCGTCGGCAGCCTGAGCGATGCCAATCAGGGACATGGCCATCACAAAGGCGCCAGCCATAATGGAAGCTTGTTTCAAAACACTTTTTTGCATCATGTGAACCGGCTCCTTAAATTCTTGGTAAAGATGGGTATGGGAAAAAGCGGTTAACGCCAAAGGCTCGTTTTCTTGTGAATCCAATCATGACACATCTGGCAGTGACTCTACTTTGACCCGAGTCAAGTTGCCAGAATTTTTTCCACTCCAATTTGACATGGATCAATCTGGATGTGCTTTTTTGGATTTTTCAGGTGACAGCGAGAATATATGCCCTTTTTTCTGGGAATTGCAACCATGTTGCCACGGGTTGCGGATGTGCGCTATGCTGCTGGATCAACGGAATGAGGTCAGACTCTAAAAGTACAGCCCGGGAGTAAAAACCAACGATGGAATTGATCTATTTCACGGTGATCGGCGGGGCGCTCTATTTGTTGTCCGAGCGGCTTCTGAATCGTATCGAGGCGAGCCGGGGAGCCAGGTTGCCTTATCGTTCCCTGATATTCTTTTTGATCATCTTCGCCTTGACCATGGCGACCTTCTCCGGGATTCGCGTCCTGACCGACTCCCCCAGGGAGCAGACTCCCCAGGCCGCCGGTCAGGACGCCACTCCCCCAAAAACGCCGGAAAAACCACCGGCTAATTGAAAACAAAGCCGCTTTTGTTCTCGTCGAAGCCGATCTGGATGCCTTGGCCGGGAATCCAATCCCGCATCTCCTCGGCGATATAATCGAATCCA
Source organism: Magnetococcales bacterium (assembly GCA_015232245.1). Classification (GTDB taxonomy): domain Bacteria; phylum Pseudomonadota; class Magnetococcia; order Magnetococcales; family Magnetaquicoccaceae; genus Magnetaquiglobus. Next base: position 7,725 of record JADGAB010000073.1, read on the forward strand.
TCGGCTCGCAACCGATCCCGCATGCGCACCGTCAATTTGTGGCGGCCCGCCGGCAGGGAGAACTTGGCATAGATGAAACTCGACATGTCATGGCTCAAACCCGGCGGAATGAAGGTCCGGGTGGCCAGGAACTTGTCGTCGAGCAGCAGTTCGATGTAGATCGGCGCGCGCTGGCGCGGACAATCCTGGGGCTTGCGCATGTTGGGAGGAAGTTTCTGCAACTCCTCCGGGGTGCGTTCGTGGCACTCCTTTTCCCGTTGGGAGGTGTGCTTGAAAGCCAGTTTCACCTCGGCCTGATCCGGTAGCAGATAGTGATACGCCGGTGCTGTGGAAAGATAATACAATACCCCGAAAAACAAGGCATAGGCGATGAACTGGGTGCTGAATTCCCGCAGAGTTCTTGGCATCTGGACGCTCCTTGTCTTGACGATCAGGCGGTGGGTTGCAGGGAACGGCGGAACGCTTCCAGACGCTTGCCCATCTCGTCACGCTCGCCCCGGGAGTTGGAAACCCGAAACTCCGTCACCCGCGTGCGATCCACCCGTGTCAACAGCTTGGGTTCACGCTCCCCGGTCAGGCGTTGTTCGGTCCAGGTGTTGCCAAAGCGATGGTAGCAGTCCCCATCCCGGCAACCGCTGACCAGTACCCCGTCCGCGCCGTTTTTCAGCACATAATCCAGCATGGATGGGGGCAGCATGCCGCTGCAGGGCAGAGAGACCACCGCCACCTCCGGTGCTTTCAGGCTGTTCACGTCCAGGCCGTGTTCGCAACCGAACACGATCACCCGACCCGTCCCCGAAAGGGCGGCCAGCTTGTGTTTGACCTCCTGACGCAAGGCGTCCACCGTGAACCAGGGCATCTCGATGCCGGATTTCAATGTGGCGTTGCTCATGCGCAATGGGCTGGAGGAGACGCAGGAACCGCTGCAGATGCCGCAGGCCGTACACAGGGTGTCATTGACCGTGGGTTCGAATTTGGCCTTTTTGCCGTCGGTGCGGGGCTGCATGGAGATGGATCCGTAGGGGCAGTCCAGCGCGCATTGCCCGCAGCCGCTGCACTGGGTCAGATCCACTCGCGCCGGGTGGTTCTCCTTTTTGGAGGGGAGCCAGGGCAGCATCATCAAAAGCAGGGTGAATCCCCCGGAAATCCCCCAGGCCCAGCCTGGTCCCAGAGTATCCACCAGTGGGTAGACGTTGAGATAAAACCAGTCGAGATGCAGGATCACCGGAGAGTGGCCCGCCTGCACCGGCGCGTGGCTCACCGCAGGCTTGACCAGGGAGAGGGCCAGCAGGGTCAGAAAAGAGCCGATGGCCAACGCCCGGGGAGGATTGAAATCGATCTGACTGATGCGGCTTACATGGGTCCACAACAGAAACACCAGCGCTACCGGCAACCCCAGCAGATGCAAAAACGCCATCAGGGTGAAAAAGCGGTCCGTGATTTGATTGTCCAGGAAATTGAATACCATGGCGCTGGGAATCAGCGGGATCCAGTCCACCAGTTCCGCGGTGGCCAGGGCCACATACTGGGCCAGTTGATCCCACACCAGCCAGTAACCCGTGATCCCCAGAATCACCACCAGCCACAAGGTCGGAACCCCGGTGAACCAGGAAAACCACCTGACCCCCCGATACCGGTCACGAAAGAATTCCCGGAACATGTGAATGAAAATCGAGATCACCGCCGCATCCGAGGCGTAACGGTGCAGACTGCGCATGATCCCCGCCATCCACCACTGCTGGTGGGTCATGTACTCCACCGAAGGATAGGCGCCGGCCACGTTGGTTTCGAAAAATATGAAGATGTAGATCCCGGAGATCAGAACGATCCAAAAGAAAAAGAATGTCAAAGAGCCGAGATGGTAAAATGGATTTAATCGCTCCGGAAATCCCCTGTTTAACATTAGTTCTAGAGAAAGAATTACTTTATTGCCTGTTCTGCGCAAGGCGTCCATCCGTTCAGCCCTCGTGGTCGGGATCCAATGTTGGTTGGATTGTGGGTTGGTTCTGCATTCTTGGGAATAAACTTCAGGAGGTTACTCCTGCGTGAAAATATGGCTATCACATCCCCTCATCCCCTGTCCACCCTTTCATCCGGGTTTTTTTTTCGCGGGGCAGGGAACTAATACTTGACAAAAAGGATCGGAATTGCAGACAGTATCCCACCGCGCGCCGGCAAGCATCAGCTCCCACCGGACGCCACGGATGTTGACCGGTTCATCTCAAATCCCAGACAGGACAGACCATGTTTCAGCGGATCAGACAGGACATCGAGGTGATTTTTCAGCGCGATCCCGCGGCCCATGGGGTCATGGAGGTGCTGCTCTGTTATCCCGGGTTGCATGCCATCCTCGGCTATCGCCTTTTCCACTGGCTGTGGCGTCGGAATTTTCGTCTGTTGGCCCGGTTTCTCTCCAATTTCACCCGGTTTCTCACCGGCATCGAAATCCATCCGGCTGCCATCATCGGCCAACGGTTTTTCATCGACCACGGCATGGGAGTGGTCATCGGGGAGACCACCCAGATCGGTGATGATGTCACCCTCTATCACGGCGTCACCCTGGGGGGCACCAGCTGGAATGCCGGCAAACGTCATCCCACCCTGGCGGATGGGGTGGTGGTGGGAGCGGGGGCGAAAATCCTCGGACCCATCACCATCGGCGCCAATGCCCGGGTGGGCTCCAACGCGGTGGTGGTCAGCGATGTGCCCCCCGATACCACGGTGGTGGGGGTGCCGGGGCGACTGGTCATGCCCAAGTTCAAAACCACTCCTGCCCCCGAAAGCTTCTCCTCCTATGGCCAGAACGGCGGGGTCATGGTCGATCCGGTGGCCAAGGCGGTCACCTGTCTTCTGGATCAGGTGCGCCACCTGGATGAACGGGTGAAGAAAATGGAACAGAACGAATCATCTCAAGGCAATACCAGGGGGAGACCATGAAACTCACCACCAAGGGGCGCTATGCCGTGACCGCCATGCTGGATCTGTGCTGCCAGAATGTCGATACCCCGGTGTCGCTCATCGACATCTCGAAAAGACAGGAGATCTCCCTGTCGTATCTGGAACAGCTGTTTGCCAAACTGCGCCGTCGCGGTCTGGTGCGCAGCGTGCGGGGGCCGGGAGGGGGGTATCTGCTGGTGGCTCCCGCCGCCACCATCAGCGTGGCCGACATCATCCGCGCAGTCGATGAGCCGATCCAGGCCACCTCCTGCGACGAAAACGATCCGGAAGGGTGCCGGAAATCCACCCGCTGCATCACCCATCATCTCTGGGAAAGGGTGGGGGGGCACATCAACAGCTATCTGGAGTCGATCTACCTGGGTTCCCTGATCGAGGAGATCCGGGCCGGAACTCTGGCAACCCCGGGCGGGCATGGATTGCTGACATGATCTACCTGGACCACAATGCCACCTCGCCTCCCCGTCCCGGTGTGGCCGAGGCCGTGCTGGCCACCATGAACCGGATCGAGGGTAATCCCTCTTCGGTTCACGGCGCCGGACGGGCCGCGCGCCAGACCCTCGACGAGGCCCGCCGCGCCGTGGCCTCTCTGGTGGGGACGCATGAAAGCCGGGTGATCTTCACCAGTGGTGGCACCGAGTCCAATCATCTGGCCATCCTGGGGGTCGCCGAAATGGCGGAATTCCAGGGCGCCCTCGTCACCAGCGCCGTGGAACACCCCTCGGTGCTGCTCCCCTGCGCCAAAGCCGAACAACGGGGGATGAAAATCCTGCGCCTGCCCGTGGATGGCCAGGGGGTGATCCGTCTGGAGGATCTCCGGGTTGCGTTGGACCCTTCCGTCCGGCTGGTCTCCATCATGGCCGCCAACAACGAAACCGGTGTCCTGCAACCCATCCGGGAGATCGGCGCCCTTTGTCGTCAGGCCGGCATCCCTTTCCACTGCGACGCCACCCAGTGGGCAGGAAAACTGCCTCTGGCCGCAGACGCCATTCCGGCGGATCTGCTCACCCTGTCGGCCCACAAACTGGGCGGTCCCAAAGGGTGCGGCGCTCTGATCGTCGCCGCGGCGTTGCAACTGGCCCCCCAGTTGAACGGGGGCGGACAGGAACGGGGTCGCCGTTCCGGTACGGAAAATCTTCCCGGCATCGCCGGATTCGGGGCGGTCGCTTCTCTGGTCGTCGCCGACATCGAGGCCGAGTCGGCCCGCATCACCTCTTTGCGGGAAAAACTGGAAGAGGGACTATTGAAAACCATTCCCGATGCGTTCATCCTTGGTGCCGCCGCGCCACGCCTGCCCAATACCACCGCCCTGGCTCTGCCGGGAGTGGATGGGGAGACCCTGGTCATGACCCTGGATCTGGCCGGTTTCGCCATCGGCAGTGGCGCGGCCTGCTCGTCCGGCAAGAACACCCCGTCCCATGTCCCTCTGGCCATGGGACTGGATCAGGAGTTGATCCGCAGTGTGACCCGGATCAGTCTGGGCTGGGATTCGACCGAACACGCCGTGGATCGTTTCATCCATACATTCCATCGGTCCGTGGACCGTTTGCGCAAAGGGAGCCTTTTGCAATGAAACAACCCATCTACATGGATTACCAGGCCACGACACCCGTGGATCCCAGGGTGATGGAGGCCATGCTGCCCTGGTTTGTGGAAAAATTCGGCAATCCGGCCTCCCGTTCTCACGCCTATGGCTGGGAGGCGGATGCCGCCGTCACCACGGCCAGAAAACAGGTGGCCGCCCTCATCGGCGCCGACCCCAGGGAGATCGTCTTCACCTCCGGCGCCACCGAGTCGGACAATCTGGCCATCTGGGGGATCGCCCAGTTCTACAAGGACAAGGGCAACCATATCATCACTCCGACCACCGAACACAAGGCGGTCCTGGATTGCTGCCGGCACCTGGAGGCCGAAGGGTTCGAGGTCACCTATCTGCCGGTGCGTACCAATGGTCTGGTGGATCTGGCGGTCCTGGAAGCCGCCATCACCCCCCAAACCATTCTGGTCTCCATCATGGCGGTCAACAACGAGATGGGAGTCATCCAGCCTCTGGAGGCCATCGGACGGCTTTGCCGGTCCAGGAAGGTCTTCTTTCACTGTGACGCGGCCCAGGGGGTGGGCAAGATTCCCATCGATGTCAATGCCATGAACATCGACCTTCTGTCGGTCTCGGCCCACAAGATCTATGGCCCCAAGGGGATCGGCGCTCTCTATGTGCGCCGTCAGCCCCGGGTGCGTCTCAAGGCGATCATGCATGGCGGTGGTCACGAACGGGGTATGCGTTCCGGTACTCTGGCCACCCCTTTGTTGGTGGGGCTCGGCGAAGCCTGCCGCATCGCAGGCGCGGAGATGGCCACCGAAACCCCACGGCTGCTGGCTTTGCGGGAACGGCTCAAAAATGGCATCATGGGACAGTTGACCCATGTGACTCTCAATGGAGACCCCGAGGCCCGGGTGGCCGGCAACCTCAATCTGTCGTTCAGTTATGTGGAAGGGGAATCCCTGATGATGGCCATCAAGGATGTGGCGGTCTCCTCGGGCTCCGCCTGCACCTCCGCCTCTTTGGAGCCCTCCTATGTGCTGCGCGCCATGGGGGTCAACGAGGAGATGGCCCATACCTCCATTCGTTTCGGATTGGGACGGTTCACCACCGAAGAGGAGGTGGATCATGTCATCCGCATCGTGGTGGGCGCGGTGAACAAATTGCGTGAGATGTCGCCTTTGTGGGAGATGGTCCAGGATGGGGTGGATCCCCATGCCCTGCAGTGGGCGGCGCATTGAATTGAATTCTAAACCGCAATCAATTCGGGATGCGTTGTTTTACTGATAGGGGTCCAGGGGGATTATCCCCCTGGTGGGGTCCAGGGGCGAAGCCCCTGGGACTTTGCTTTTGACTTTGGCGCGCTTTTCAAAAGGGAATTTCCCGCGCGCGCCCAGCAGGCCGCCGCGGGCGGCGCCTTTGGGTGAGGGATCCGCAA
>JADGAB010000074.1 GCA_015232245.1 Magnetococcales bacterium
GGAATTGCGAAGCAATTCCCGCGCGCGCCCAGCAGGCCGCGAAGCGGCGCCTTTTCAGCAACATCCCGAAATGGGAGCGGTTTGAAACATATAAATTTTATTGGTTTTTAAAGTCAAAACCCTGGGGGAGGAATCCCCCAGACCCCCGCTTTTTTTTCAACAGTTTCCAATCTTCCAGGGATTCGAATTCGATTGGCGGCAACAGGAGATGGTGGCATGACCAGACGCAAACAGGCGGGATTCACGTTGATCGAGATCATGGTGGTGGTGGTGATTCTGGCGGTGCTGGCCACCCTGGTGGCTCCGAAAATCATGAGCCGTCCGGGAGAGGCCCGCACCGTGAAGGCCAAACAGGATATCCTGGCCATCGAAGCCGCCCTGAATCTTTACAAACTCGACAACTTCGCCTTTCCCACCACGGATCAGGGACTGGATGCGCTGACCAAAAAAACCACCCTGGAACCGATCCCCCCCAACTGGCGGGAAGGGGGCTATCTGGCCCGTCCGCCCAAGGATCCGTGGGGTCGGCCTTATCTCTATCTTCGTCCAGGAGCCCATGGAGAGTTCGATCTTTATACCCTGGGGGCGGATGGCGTTGAAGGGGGGGAAGAGGCCAACGCGGATATCGGCAACTGGAACCTGGAGGGGGGCCGTGACGGGTCCAAACGGTAAGGACGCCGGCTTCACCCTGTTGGAAATTCTGGTGGTGCTGTTGATCATCGGCATCATGATGGGCATGGCGCTGCTCTCCGTCACCCCCCGGGATCGGGAGAAGGAGGCGCGGGAGGAGTTGACCCGATTCAAGACTCTCCTGGATCTGGCGGCCCGGGAGGCGGCCCTGGATGGTCGGGAATGGGGGGTGCGATTTGCCTCCCACGGCTATGCCTTTCTGATGCTTGATGATAAAAATCATTGGATTCCTCCGCCCGGGGGAGAACGACAACTTCATCCCCGCCATATCTCGGATACCCTGTCCGTGGCGCTGCGTCTGGAAGATGCCAGCCATCCGGAGGATCTGAACATCCCCCCAAAATCCGACGTACCCCCCCAGGTGCTCATCTCCTCGGACGGGGAGATGACCTCTTTCGAGCTTGACCTCGGGGTGCCGGCGGCGCGGGACGAGGGGGTGAAATATCGTTTGCAGGTGAGCATGACCGGTCGGGGGCGGGTCGAGAAAGTGGTGGAAAAAAAACAATGAAACGCCGGGCGGAACGGGGCTTTTCGCTGCTGGAAACCGTGGCCGCTCTGGCGGTGTTGGCGGTGGCGCTGGCGGCCTGCCTGCGGGTGGCGGGGGAGAGCGCCCGCAATACCGCCCATCTGCGAGACCGGACCCTGGCCCACTGGGTGGCGCTGAACCAGGCCACGGAACGCCGGGTGCGTCGGGAGTGGCCCGAGGCCGGATTGCAGAAAGGCATGGAACGGATGGCGGACCGGGAGTGGCATTGGAGCGTGTTGGTCTCCACCACCGAAGATGCCCGGGTGCGTCGTCTGGACATTCAGGTGCGGACGACAACCGGGGAATCCGCGCCGGTATTGGCCCGTCTGGAAGCCTTTCTGCCCAAACCGCCGGAGGGGAGATGAGTGGTTCCGGGTCACAACGGGGCTTTACCCTGTTGGAGCTTCTGGCAGCCATGGCGGTGTTTGCCGTCATGACGGCCATGGCCTATGGGGGATTGAACGCTCTGCTGCAGGTCCGTCAGGAGGGGATGAAACGCATGGAGTCCCTGGCGGGACTGCAGACCTTTTTCATGCACTTCTCCAGGGATGTGGAACAGGTGGTTCCCCGATCCATGACCGATGGCAAAGGGGGGGTGCATGGCGCTTTCGAAGGGGCGGACGGAACGGAACATTTCCTGGAGATGACCCGTGGAGGTCGTCCCAACCCTCGGGGTGTGGCCCGCAGCGCGTTGCAGCGGGTGGCCTATCTGTTCGAGGATGGCAAGATCCTGCGGCGCGCCTGGTCCACCCTGGACCGGGTGGGGGAGGAGTTGCCCAAGGGCGAGACTCTTTTGGAGGATCTCACCGAAGTGGAGATTCGCTTTCTGGGATCGGACAATAAATGGCATGGCGTCTGGCCGGAAGCGTCGGGAATCGTCGCTCCCGGCCCCGCAGCGGGGATGGGAGGTCGGACGACTCTGCCTCGCGCCGTGGAGATCGTGATTGTCTCCAAGGGCTGGGGACGGATCCGGCGGCTTTTCGAAATTCCCGGAGGGGCGTGATGGGGAGTCGGAGAGGTGCGGCCCTGCTGACCGCCCTGCTGATCGTGTCCGTGGTCGCGGCTTTGGCCACGGGGATGATCTCGGCCCAACATCTGGACATTCGTCGTACCGGCAATCTCCTCGACCGGGACCGGGGGTTGCAGTTCGCCCTGGGGGGAGAGGCCTGGGCCATGGCGATTCTCACCCGGGACGCAGCCGAAAGCACCACCGATCACTTGAACGAAATCTGGGCCGCGAATCCGCCGGTGATTCCGGTTGCCGGAGGGACAGCCCGTGGGAAGATCACCGATCTGCAGGGGCGTTTCAATCTCAACAATCTGGTGCACGATGGACAACAGAGTCTGCCGGATCGCCTGCGTTTCGAACGGCTGCTGCAGGTGGTGGGAGTGGATCCGCGCCTGGCCGCGGCGGTGATCGACTGGATCGATCCGGACTCGTTTGTCGTGGGGCCCGGAGGGGCGGAGAACGAAACCTATCTGGGCAAGCGACCTCCGTACCGGGCGGCCAATCAGTTTTTTGTCAGTGTGAGCGAATTGCGTCTGGTGCAGGGGTTTGACGCCGCAACGGTGGATCGTTTGTCCCCTCTGGTGACCGCTTTGCCGGAGCGGACCGAGATCAATGTCAATACCGCTCCTTTGGAGGTGTTGATGACCCTGTTTGAGAGAATGAGTCGGGAACAGGCCAAGATTCTCGACGACAAAAGGAATCGCGGCAAGGGGTTTGCCGATGTGGGGACTTTTCTTGCCGATCCCATGTTTACGGGCAGGGAGGTGCTCTCCGGCGGTCTGACGGTGGCGAGTCGTTATTTTCTGGTGGAAGGGGAGGTGCGTCTGGAGCGGAGTCGGACCAGGCTTGCGTCGCTTTTGTATCGGCGGGAAGGTCGGGTGACTCTGTTGCGTCGCGTCCAGGGGGGTAATTTATAGGGGGCCAGGGGGATTATCCCCCTGGTGGGGTCCAGGGGCGAAACCATCCATCCCGAAATGGATGCGATTCAGAGTCAATTCTTCTGCCTGGATGCATTGACGATCCAAACCGGTTAAGGCAAGATAGCCCGATCCAGCCCGCCACCCCCCACAGGCCATGACCGCATGATCCAGACCGCGGACCCGTCCGTCAGCCACGCCGACCCCACCGCTCCGGAATCCCCGCCGATCCTCATGGCCGTGGTGGATACGGAAGAGGAGTTCGACTGGCGCGTCCCGTTGCGACGCGACGCCACGGCGGTCACGGCCATGGCGAGCGTGGCCCGGGGACAGGAGATTTTCCACGCCTTCGGTCTGCGTCCGGTCTATGCGGTGGATTATCCCGTGGCCAGCCAGGAGGCCGGAGCCGCGCCGTTGCGCCCCTTCGTGGCCGCCGGTCAGGCCCTGATCGGCGCCCATCTCCACCCCTGGAACACCCCCCCCTTCGACGAAGAGATCAATGCCCGCAACAGCTATCCGGGCAATCTCCCGGCCTCTCTGGAGCGGGCCAAACTCGCCAATCTGACCGACGCCATCGAACAGGCGTTCCAGCTCAGGCCCACCCTCTACAAGGCGGGCCGTTACGGTCTGGGCCCCAACACCCCCGGGATTCTGGAAGAGCTGGGCTATCGGATCGATCTGAGCCCCTCTCCACCCTTTGATTTTCGCGCCGACGGCGGACCGGACTTCTCCGGCCAGGATGCCAACCCCTCCTGGAACGGACCCCGGGGCAACATTCTTACCCTGCCCACCACCGGAGGCTACAGCGGGGTTTTGGCCAGCCGTCACGCCCATGTCCGCTATCGGGCCAGCCAGACCCCGTGGGCCAGGAGAGTCCGGCTGCCCGGCATTCTGGCCAGAAGCGGTCTTTTGAACCGCGCCCGCCTCTCCCCGGAAGGGGCCTCCCTGCGGGAACTCAAAACACTCACCCGCGCTCTGCTCAGACAGGGAGTACGGGTTTTCACCCTCAGTTATCACTCTCCGTCCCTGCTGCCCGGCTGCACCTCCTATGTCCGGGATGCGCGGGAGCTGACAACTTTTCTGGATTGCATCCGGGGATATCTGACCTTTTTCTCCCGGGAGCTTCAGGGGCGTTTCCTGACCCCCCCCGAACTCCGGCAACAGCTTCTCCGTTCCGGCGGGTGACCATGCGCATCCTGCATATCCTCGACCACTCGGCCCCATTGCAAAGCGGTTATGTCTCCCGCACCCTGGCCATTCTCCACGCCCAGCGAGCCATGGGCTGGGAGACCTTCCAGCTGACCGGTCCCAAACATCCGGAGTGCGGCCTGGACCAGGAAAATGCCGGAGGACTCACCTTTCATCGCACCTCCCGACCCCGGGGCTGGCTGGCCCGGGCCCCGATGTTCCGGCAACTGGCCGTCATCTCCGCCCTGCGGGCCCGTCTGCTGACCCTGGCCCAAACCCTTCAGCCGGATCTGCTCCACGCCCACTCGCCGGTCTTGAACGGTCTGGCCGCCCTGAGCGTGGCCAGGCAACTGCGCCTGCCCCTGATCTACGAGGTCCGGGCCTTCTGGGAAGACGCCGCCGCCAGTCACGGCACCGCCCCGGCCCAGAGCCTGCGCTACCGCCTGACCCGGGCCGCCGAAACCCGACTTTTCCGACAGGCCACCGGCATCACCGTGATCTGCCAGGGACTGGGCCGGGAGATCGCCGCACGGGGCATCCCCGCCGACAAAATCGCCACCATTCCCAATGCGGTGGAGCTCCATCGCTTCGCCGCTCCACCCCCTTCGTTGCCGATCCTGCCCGGCTTTGACACCACCCACCGGACCATCCTGGGCTATATCGGCTCCTTCTACGCCTACGAGGGGCTCTCCCTGCTGCTGGACTCCCTCCCGGCCATCCGGGAACGCCATCCGGAGATCCTGCTGCTCCTGGTCGGAGGAGGTCCGGAGGAGGAGCGTCTGCGGCAACAGTGCAGGGCGATGAATCTGGACCATCATGTCTGTTTCACCGGTCGGGTGACCCCGGAGACCATTCCCGGCTATCATGCCCTGGTGGATCTCATGGTCTTTCCCAGGCTCCCCATGCGTCTGACCCAGCTGGTCACCCCCTTGAAACCCCTGGAGGCCATGGCGGCCCGACGTCTGGTGGTGGCCTCGGACGTGGCCGGTCATCAGGAGTTGATTGCCTCTGGTCAGACCGGTTTCCTCTTTCCCGCCGGACAGAAGGCCGCTTTGGCCTCGACTCTGCTCAACCTGCTCGATCGCCGGGCCGACTGGGAGCGGGTGATCGGGAATGCCGAACAGTACGTGCGCCGGGAGCGCAACTGGACGACCGTGGTGGAGGGCTATGGCCCGGTCTATGCGCGGGCCTTGCGCCTGTCCGGCGTGGAATCGGCTTCGGGGTCCGCCCCATGAGAGACCTGGTTCTGACCCTGTTCGTCTTCTCCCTGCTCCCCTTCACCTTCACCCGCCCCTTCATCGGGCTGTTGATGTGGACATGGATCGCCTACATGAACCCCCACCGGCTCACCTGGGGGTTTGCCTATAATTTCCGCTTCAATCTGATCATCTCCCTGGTCACCATCCTGGGAACCATATTGACCACCCGGATGCGCTTCAAGATCCCCTGGAGATTTCCGGTCTATTTGTTGGCCCTGTTCACCTTCTGGACCTGGCTCTCCACCCAGTACGCCTATCAGCAATGGCCGGCGGCGCTGCAACTGGACCGCTTTCTCCGCATCGAGATGATGGTGCTGATCACCTTGATTCTCATGAAAAATAATCGACAGATCATTACCATGGTAATGGTGATCGCCTTCTCCTTCGGTTTCTATGGTGTCAAGGGAGGGATCTTTACCCTGACCACCGGCGGCATGCACCGGGTCATGGGGCCGCAGTACACATTTTTTGTAGACAATAACGCCTTCGCTCTGGCCATGCTGATGGTCATCCCATTGATCTATTTCATTCAATTGCAATTGAAATATCTGATATTGCGTCTGTTGATGATTGCGGTTATTCTGCTGACCATGCTTTCCGTGTTGGGCAGCTACTCCCGGGGAGGTTTCGTGGGGTTGAGCGTGATGGGCATCACCTTCTGGCTCAAATCCCGCCACAAGTTTACCATCCTGTTGAGCGCGCTGCTGATCGGCTCCCCCACCTACCATTTCATGCCCGACAACTGGCACAAACGGATGGATCTGATGATCCGCTCCGGGATGGATACCCTGATGGGAATCGAGAAGAGTCCCAAGTCCGCACGCAACAAAAAGAACTTCGACATTCCCGGCGAAACCGAGCATGTATTCCAGGATCTGAGCAAACCCAGCCAGGACATGCTGGAACAGTTGAGCAAAAGCGACAGCGAAATCGTGAAGGACAAATCGGTGAGCGGACGGTTGGATGCGTGGAAATTCTCCCTCCGACTGGCCAATGCCCATCCATTTCTGGGCGGGGGATTCGCCACCTTTGACCAGAGCGTCTACGACAAATTCATGCCCGGGGTGCAACGTCGGGCACCCCACAGCATCTACTTCGAGGTGTTGGCGGAACAGGGTTATGTGGGATTTCTCATCTGGATGTCGTTGCACATCTCGGCCTTGTGGACAGGTCGTCGGATCATCCAACTGGCCCGCCGGGATCCGGAGCTGCTCTGGGCCCGGGATCTGGCGGCGATGCTGCAGGTGAGTCTGTTGAGCTATTACGCCGCCGGACTCTTTCTGGGCATGGCCTATTTTGATCTGCCCTATCAGCTGATTGCCATTCTGATCGTGCTGGTGACCTATACCGAGAATTATGTCATTGAGAAGCAGCAAAAAACAACACCATATCTGTTTTCATCGTCCCGTGCCGCTCCCGCAGAAGGCCGATTCCCCCGTCCCACCCTGGTCAAGTCAAGCAGATAGTTTTCTTCCGGCCACCAGAAACACCCCGGAGGTCCGGTTCAGGGTGGTCAACCAGGCAAGCTGGGTGATGACCCGCTGAAAGCGATTGCCGGGATGGGTGGCGGAAAACAGGGTGCGGGCCGACTCGCCGGGGGTATCGAGCACCGGAGGAAAACAGTTGAGATAATCCAGACGGTGGGCGGCAAACCAGGCGAGCACCTCATCCAGGGTGAAACGTCTGCCGGGACGGGCATAGGGATTGAAGCCCTCCACGATCAGACATCCTCCGGTTTTGAGTTTTTGCACCCCCTGGGCCAGGGTGAGGCGGGTTTGTTGTGGATCGGGATGGTTGGCCCGCAGGAGGATCACATCGAAGCTCTGATCGCGGATGGCCAGATGGCGGGGATGCATGCGGGCAAAGGCGGAACGGGTCAGGCCGGTGCGCAGCCGGAACCGGCCCGCCAGATTGAGGGCATCCAGGGAGGAGTCGATGCCAAGCACAAAATTATTGTTCAATTGCAGGTAGTTGGTCAACTGTCCGGAGCCGCAGCCCAGCTCCAGGATCAACCGGTTGTGGCCGATGGCGTCGAGCAACCCCCGGAATCGGGGATTCCCATGGCCAAAAGTGACCAGATCGCCGAATTCCGGGGTGGCGGAGTAGTCCCGGACCAGGGCCATTTCACCTTGGTTTTCCGGTCCCGTGGCACCGGACGGCCAGAGGTCCGGCACCCCATTGACCATGGGAATCGCCTCCCCGGTCCGGGCGTTGCAGAGACTCTCCCCGTGCCATTCGACAACATCGTTCATATCGGGGATTCGCAGGGTGACCAGGATGGGATCCGGAATTTTCAGGGTGTTCATGCCTGATCCTTTTTGTACAGCACCGTATTGCCCAGCACCAGCGCATCCATCTCCGACCCCATGAAGCAGCGGTAGGCATCCTCCGGGGAGCAGACAATGGGTTCGTCGCGAATGTTGAAGCTGGTATTCACCAGCACCCCGCAGCCGGTCAACGCCTCGAAGCAGGTCAGCAGACGGTGAAAGCGTGGATTGGTCTGTTGGTGAACCGTCTGGACCCGGGCGGAGTCATCCACATGCGTGACCGCCGGGATATCGCTGCGCGGCACGTGCAACCGTTCCAGGCCCACCGGTTCCTGTCCGGAAGGTTCCAGGGAGATGCGCCGTTCCGGTCGGACATCCGCCACCAGCAGCATGTAGGGGCTGGGGGTGTCGAGCTCGAAATACTCTTCGGCCCGTTCCGCCAGCACCGCCGGGGCAAAAGGCCGGAAGCTCTCCCGGTACTTGATTTTCAGGTTGAGCATCTTTTGCATGCGGGTCGAGCGGGCATCCCCGAGGATGGAGCGGTTCCCCAGCGCCCGGGGACCGAACTCCATGCGGCCCTGGAACCAGCCGACGATCTGTTCCCGGGCCAGGAGCGCGGCCACGACGGGAAAGAGCTCCTCATCGGAAAGTTCCTGATGGGGAGCGCCGTGACGACGCAACAGACGCCGGATCTCCTCCTCTGGATATTCCGGTCCCAGATAGCCTCCCTGCATGGCATCCCCCCCGTCCGGCGCGAGGCGGCGGGTTCGGGTATGGATCTGATCCAGGGCGAAGGCCACCCCCAGGGCCGCCCCCGCATCCCCGGCGGAGGGTTGGATCCACAGCTTCTCGAACACTCCGGAGCGCAGCAGCCGACCATTGGCCACGCAGTTGAGGGCAACACCTCCGGCCATGCAAAGATTGGTCTCGCCGGTCATCTTCGCCAGGGTGCGGGCCAGGCGCAGAATGATCTCCTCGCTGACCACCTGGATGGAGCGGGCCAGATTCATATGGCGGCGTGTCAACGGCTCGTGGGAGGCCCGGGGAGGCAGACCGTCGAACAGGGCGGCGAAACGGTCATTGATCATGGTGGCGCCGGTACAGTAATCGAAACAGGCCATGTTCAGCCGGAAGGAGCCATCCTCTTTCAGATCGATCAGCGCCTCCCGGATCATCTCCGCGTAGACCGGTTCCCCGTAGGGGGCCAGTCCCATGACCTTGTACTCTCCGTCGTTGACCCGGAACCCCAGATAACAGGTGAAGGCCGAATAGAGCATGCCCAGGGAGTGGGGAAAGCGCAGCTCTTGCAGCAGTTCCAACCCGCTGCCCGCGCCGCGCCCCAGGGAGGTGGTGGCCCACTCTCCCACCCCGTCGAGCACCAGCACCGCGGCCCGTTCAAAGGGAGAGGGAAAAAAGGCGCTGGCCGCGTGGGCGTGGTGATGAAAGCTGAACTGGATCTTCTCCTCCCCGATCCGGCCCAGGTCCAGACCGTTGAGGCCGTCGAGGATCCGTTTCTTGATCAGGAGTTTGTCCTTGACCCACACCGGCATGGCCCGCATGAACGAATCGAACCCCCGGGGGGCAAAGGCCAGATAGGTTTCCAGAAGTCGATCGAAAGTGATCAGGGGCTTGTCGTAGAAGCCTACCAGATCCACCTGATCCAGGGTGATCCCCGCCTGTTGCAGGCAGTAGCGGATGGCGTGGACGGGCAGGTTATGATCCCATTTCCGCCGGGTGAACCGTTCCTCCTGGGCCGCGGCCACGAGAACGCCGTCTTGCAGCAAGGCGGCTGCGCTGTCGTGGTAAAAGGCCGAAAGACCCAGGATGATCATACGGATCCCTCGATGATTTTTTTAAAAAATCGCATACAGAAACGGCGACAGGGCCGACCCCTGGGCCAGCACCAGCAGGCCGCCCAACAGCAGTATGGTCAGAATCACCGGGCCCATCCACATTTTTCGATAGGTGAGCAGAAATCTTGCGATCTGTTTAAGCAAGGACATGGCGGTTGTATCCCATTCCCGTGACCGTTCCCGGTGGCGTGGTTTCACTTTTACTTACAGGGGTCCAGGGGCTTTGCCCTTGGTGGGATCCAAAGGCAAAGCCCTTGGGACTTTAAATCTTTGGCGCGCTTTTCAAAAAGGGAATTGTGAAGCAATTCCCTTGGCGCTCCCAGCAGGCCACCGCAGGCGGCTTGTTTTGGGGCAAGGGGAGCGGGCCATTTTTCGCTTGAGCGAAAAATGGCCCGCTCCCAAGGCTGCGCGCAAAATTTTTTCACGCGATGTCAAAAGCAAAGTCAAAACCCTGGGGGAGGAATCCCCCAGACCCCCGCTTTTTTTTCAGAAGTTGACATCTCTCCACGGGCAATCAATCCCACTCGGGCCGTCCGGCCAGACGGGAGATAAGAAAATCAATGAATCCCCGCACCTTGGCAGACATGTGACGACTCGATGGACAGACCGCGTGAATCCCCAACGAAGGCAAGGCGTAATCTTCCAACACCGACCTGAGCAACCCGAGCTGCAAATCCCGGACAATCAGAAAATTCGGCAACACCACCAACCCCAAACCCGCCCGGGCCGCCGCCTGCAACGCCTCCCCATTGTTGGCGCGCATCACACCCGCCACCCGAACCGAATACTCCTCCCCGTCGCGACGAAACCGCCATACCCCGGGCAAAGAGGTCAGACTGTACAACAGACAGGCATGACCATTCAACTCCTCCGGGGTGCGCGGCTCGCCCCGTTTGGCCAGATACCCGGGCGAGGCGCACAACGTCATCCGGGTGGTGGTCAAACGCCGGGCCACCAGACTGGAATCCCCCAACGTGCCGATGCGTACCGCCACATCGATGCCCTCTTCCACCAGATCCACAAAACGATCGTTGAACAGCAGATCCATTTCGATATCCGGATAGGCCAACTGGAACTCCGCAGTCAGCGGAGCCAGATAACGGATGCCGAAAGAGACCGGAGCGGTCACCCGCAACACCCCCCGGGGCGCGGCGTGCAGATGAGTGACCGCCTCTTCCGCCTCGCCGATCTCCTCCAGAATGTGCCGACAACGCTGATAATAGACCTCCCCCTCCACCGTCAGATGAAGACGCCGGGTGGTCCGGTTGAGCAGACGCGCCCCGAGATGTTCCTCCAGCGCCTCGATGTATTTGCTCACCGCGGCCCGGGACACCCCGCCCTTGCGGGCCGCAGCCGCGAAACTCCCCGACTCCACCACCCGGACAAACGTCTCCATGAATGCCAGCCGATCCATGCGATCTTCCCCCTCCGGAGAGATTGTCAATGATTTGTGATTAATCTTATCACAACAGAGCGGATTGTCAAATCGGGGAAGGCCGGATATGCTGGCAGCCATCGATCAATACTTTTGCATTTCAATCAAGGAGCCAGCAATCTCATGGACACTCCCATCGTTCTGGAACTGCCCGCCGGGGATCACTACATCTGCATTTGTGGCCGTTCCGCCAACCTGCCCTATTGCAACGGCTCCCATCAGGGAACCGGTCTGGAGCCCCGGCATGTGGCCATGTCCGCTCCCGGCAAGGTGGCGGTCTGTTCCTGTCGCAAGTCGGGCAACGCCCCGCACTGCGACGGCTCCCACAAGGCATAAGGGCGCATTGCATTCCGGGTAGAGAAATGGCGGGTTCAGGAAAGCGACTCCTTTGAACCCGCCACCGTTCGGGTGAGATCCCTTCACGAGATGTAGCGCTGGTTATATATTCGGTGTATCATGGAGCTTTTTCCAAAGATACACGGGTGGGGTGCAGCGTACAAAGTTGCGTGGAGAGTCGCCATGGATGTGGAAGAGTCGCGTCCCAAGGTACTGATCGTGGACGACGAGACAGTCAATATCGATGTGCTGTCCAACCTGCTGAAGCCGCTCTATCAGATCGTGTCGGCCAAAAACGGCGCAAGCGCCTTGCAACGCCTGGAAACGCACCCTTTGCCGGATCTGATCCTGCTGGATGTGGTCATGCCTGGTCTCGACGGCTATCAGGTGTGTCAACAGCTCAAGGAGAGTCCCCGGACACGTCACATTCCGGTCATTTTCATCACCGCCAATTCCAGCGAAGCGGATGAAGCCTACGGTTTCGCCGTGGGAGCGGTGGATTACATCACCAAACCCTACCGTCCGGCCATCGTGGTCGCCCGGGTCAAAACCCATATGGAACTCAAACGGCGCGGCGAACTGCTGGAGCGCCTCGCCATCCTGGACGGTCTGACCAGCATTCCCAACCGGCGGCGTTTCGATCAGTTTCTGGAGTACGAATGGTTCCGTTCGCTGCGCACCGGCCATCCCTTTTCCCTGCTGTTGATGGATATCGATTTTTTCAAGCTTTTCAATGACCATTACGGTCACGCCCACGGGGATCACTGTTTGCGTCAGGTGGCCGGCGCCATCTCCCGAGCCATGCCCCGCACCACGGATCTGGCGGCCCGTTACGGCGGCGAGGAGTTCGCCTGCGTGCTGCCGGAAACCGATCTTCATGGCGGCGAGGCGGTGGCGGTACGCATTTTAAGCGCTGTCAGGCGTCTGGAGATTCCCCATGCCCACTCCCAGGCCGCGGCCCATGTCACCTTGAGCATCGGCGTGGCCAGCATGGTCCCGGTTCTGGAGCAAAAGAGCCTGGCCTTTGTCGAGCAGGCGGATCAGGCGTTGTATCTGGCCAAGCGCAGCGGTCGGGACCGGCTGGCTGTGTCAAAGATGGCCTGACCGCATGTTCTGGCGCAGGATGGCATGATCCAGGCGGGGCCATTCGAAGGGGCCGGGATGGGCCACCGGTTGCAGATTGCTGCGAAAGCCTCCCCGGATGCCCAGGCGGCGCAAAATGATCAGTGTGGCGGCATTGTAGGAGTTGCAGGGGTGACTCATCACCTGGGGGGGGGCGGCCAGCAGGCCGGACAGATGGTGCAGATTCCGGGTATATTCCTCTTCCTGTCGCTCCGGAGACAGCTCCGCCAGCACCGTCGGATGGGTATGGGAGTGCAATCCGATCCGTTGTCCCGCCTCATCCAGGGTACGCAGGTGTTCCGGTCGCATCCATAACAGGTCGTGGAGGCTCCGGGCATCCAGGCCCGACTGACGGATCATCTCCCCCATCAGGGCATGATAGCGCTTTGGTCCCAGCACCCGGTCCCGGAGGTGGCGAAAAATCCGGTCCGCGCGGCTGTAGAAGGGAAAATCTTGCAGATAGCGTTCCGGATCAAAACCGTCCATCCCCTGGGCATACCGTTGTGGGTGGTGTTTTGCCGTGGCGGCGAAAAAGGCCGCGTAGAACTCATCCACATCGGCAAAGCCGGTGGTGCGGAAGTGGCGATAGATCTCCAGGGGTGCGCTGTTGCCCTCCAGCACCGAGGAATAGACAAACCAGAAGGCGCGGATGTTGTGGGCCCGCAGCACCGGCCAGGCCACATCGAACTGACAGCGCAGACCGTCGTCCAGGGTGACGCAGAGATCCCCGGGATTCAGACGGTTGGCCAGGGCCCGTTCCAGCCAGTCATCGGCGTCGAGGATATGTCGTCGCCCAACGTGGGCGATCATGGCATCCAGTTCGTCGGCGGAGATGGCCCCTTGTCCCTTGGGATGCAGGGCGTCGTGAAAATGGTGGAACATCAACCCGTGGGCCATTTCGGGACCATCCAAAAAAACTTTTGAAAAAAAAGCGGGGGTCTGGGGGATTCCTCCCCCAGGGTTTTGACTTTGCTTT
>JADGAB010000075.1 GCA_015232245.1 Magnetococcales bacterium
ACCCCATGTACTCCCCACCCAACCGGCACATGATGCATCACTGGCGTCACATGGCCATGATGGAACCCCTCATGCCTCTGGGGGTCTCCTTTGTGGTGCGCACCCAACTGGCGGGGGGGGACTGGGTGGAGTTTCACAGCCATCTGCCCGGAGAGGTGTTCGAATGGCCGGAGTGGATGGGGTGGTCGTTGTTGCTGCTGTTTTGTCTGGTGGGGCTGCTCTCGCTGGCCGCGATCCGGATGGCGGCCCGTCCGTTGCTGCTGCTGGCCAACGCGGCCCGGGCCCTGGGACAGGATCTCAATCATCCCCCCCTGGCTCTTACCGGTCCCCGGGAGGTGCGTCACGCGGCCATGGCCTTCAACGTCATGCAGGAGCGGTTGAAACGTTACGTCCACGAACGGACCCATCTGCTGGCCGCCGTCTCCCATGATCTCAAGACCCCCCTCACCCGCATGCGCCTGCGGGTGGAGCGTCTGGAGGATTCCCCGACTCGCGTCGATCTGTTGCGCAATCTCGACGACATGGCGCGGATGACCGCCTCGGCCCTGGAGTACGCCAAAGGGATGGAAGGGAGCGAACCAATGGCCCGGGTGGACATTCCCGCCATGCTGGAGGCCATCCAGGAGGAGTTCCAGGATCTGGGCCGGGAGGTGGTGGTACACTGTTCGGCGATACCGCCGTTTCCGGTGATGCCCAAGAGTCTGAAACGGTGTCTGGTGAATCTGGTGGACAATGCGGTCAACTACGGAGAACGGGCCCGCATCCGGGCGGATCTGCTCGGCGACCGTCTGCGCATCTCCATTGCCGACAACGGGCCGGGGATTCCGGAAGGGGAGCGGGAGCGGGTGTTCGAGCCTTTCACCCGACTGGAGAGCTCCCGCAACCGGGACACCGGCGGCACCGGGCTGGGTCTGCCCATCGCCCGCAACATCGTGCGCGCCCACGGCGGGGATCTGTCGCTGCGCAACCGCCCGGACGGGGGGCTGGAGGTGATCGTGGTGATTCCGGAAAACAGAAAGGAAAAAACGACTGCCGCCTGATCAGGCCCGTCAAAAACGCCGGTTGGTACGTACCGCCTTGACCAGGGGGTGTTCCAGGATGCGTTCGAGATCCTTGCCCGACACCCGCGCCGCAACGGCTCCGGCGGCTTTCAACACCGTGGTGGTCAGTTGCAACTCCCACACCAGAAAGGTGTTCAGTTCTTCCAAACGCTGCAGGCGCTCCTCGGGGGTTCCCGAGGAGGCGAGCCTGTCCGGGATCATCCGGCCCTTCTCCCCCAGACGCATCTGGATCTGACGCTGGGGCAGACGGGCCTCGATGATCACTTCGCGTATCTCGTCTCCCTGATCCCGCATCCAGGAGTCCAGGGAGGGGTCACGATAGGGAGTCTCCATGCAGTCAAATCAATACCCGAGTTCCTTTGCAAAATCAATAGCGCGCAATGCGTCCACCCGGCCAAAGCCATAGCGGTGATCCTGACCCGACTCTCCCAACTCCTCCACGGAGCTGTTGATGATCTGTTGAATCAAAAACGCCCGATCCTGTCCATGGACCTTTTCGCGAATTTTCGTGGCGCTCAGCAGCAGGGCGATGGCTCCGGCGACATGGGGCGTGGCCATGGAAGTGCCGCTGAAGGTATCCCATTTCCCCTTGGGAACACTGGAATAGATGCCCACCCCGGGGGCCGAGACCTCCGGTTTGGAGTAGGGCAAGGGCAGCGCCTCGGGAGGGAAGAAATCGCTTGCCACGATGATCTGCGTCCGCCCACCGGAGAAGCCCGCGATGCAGTCATCCGGATCCGTGGCGCCCACGCTGAAGGCCAGAGGATCGTTGCCCGGCAGACCGGAGGTCTGATGCCCCTCGTTGCCGATGGCCGCGACCACGGGAATGCCCGCTTCCACGCAACTCCAGATGGCCTGTGTGTAGGTGGGTGGTGTTTCCATGTTCATCACCAACCCGCCCAGGGACATGCTGATCACATCCACCCCGTGATCGACCGCCCAGTCGATGCCGGCCAGCACCTGGGCATCACTCCCGCCCTCTTTTCCGTTCAGGACCAGCGCGACGGCCAGTTTGGCCTCAGGCGCGACCCCGATGTAGCGACCGGAGTGATTGCCCCCCACCAGGGTTCCCGCGCAATGGGTGCCATGACGGTCCGAATCGAACGCCTGCCAACCGGGCTTGGGTTGCCCCAGGGAGTCGAACTCGACCCAATCGACAATCTTGTCTTTCAGATCCGGATGCAGGGCATCCGCCCCGGTATCCAACAGACCGATCTTGACGCCAGATCCAAACGCCTTGTAGGCGCCCCATGCCGACAGAGCCTTGATCTTTTCCACCCCCCAGGTGGAGACATGGATACTGTCCGTCTCCACGCCCAATTGTTTGGATTGCAGCAGGGTCGGCATGCGCAGGGTCCGATTGAGCTGGACGGAGTGGATATTGGGCAAATCCTTGGAAAGGGCAGACAACTCGTCCCTGGTCAGGGTCAGGGGCATGGAGCGCGAAGTCCAGAAGCGTTGCGGCTTCCACTCGCTCCCTCCACGGGTCGTGGTCTTTGGAGCCATCCGTCCAATGGCCTTGACAACGATATCGTGTTTTATCAAAGCATCCAGAGAGTTCAGTCCGCCGTTGCGGATCTGTTCCAGAAGTTTCCCGGCGATCGTGCGTACCAGGGGATCCAGTTCACGGTTCTGAATCTGGTCCAGAATGGCCCCGGCCCGGGTCTGGCCGCTCCCCCTGGATCTCCTCACCCCGGTCGATGTACCCGAATAGGAGTCTTCCGGGAGGGAGGCCGGGAGACTCTCCCCGGAAAGAGAAGCCATGGGTTTGCGCAGATCCCGGGCGCTCAAGGCCATGCGCCGTTGCGCCAGGATATCCGCAGCGGTTCTCCCCGTGTCAGCGCTTTTCTGCTGCAAAGAGCCCATCTGCACGATCACGTTGACACGTTGTTCTCCTTGCGTCTGGTCAAGAATCCGCTCCACTTGATCTTCCTGATTGACTGTAAGGGTAATCTTCATAATCCAATCCTCCTGAATACTCCAATATGAGTGACGATACAAATCCATGCGCATTAAAATAAATATTTATATCGATAAAGTCAACAGAATAATCTCTATAAGATAATTATTATCAGGATTATAAATAGCACATCCGCTATCAAAAAATACAATAATTTCAACAGCCCGATCCAACCAAATAAACCTTTCCGCACACCCCACCCCTCCGGCCAAAACAGAGACATCCGCCCCCCCGGATGCACACCCCTCAAGTCTGCAACATACCCATTATTTTGAAAATTTCGCAAATCAATCAGAAAAACGGTAGATTTTCTTGTGAGATTTGGTTACAATCGATCAAAATCGCCGCATTAATCAACAATCATCAACCGTAAACGGAACATCACTCCATGTCTGCAGAGCGGGCAGCGCGTTTTGAAATGTGCACACGGATATTGCTGGAGCTGCGTGACAAGCGGGGCTATATCGGCAACACGGTGAATGTGAGTGAAACCGGGATATATTTCGAGATCGGCTATCAAGCGATTGCCGTCGAACTCCACGAAATCGGGCTGTTGCACCTCATGCCTTTGGTGTCTGGCAACGGCATCCCCTGCAAAGTGACCCGTCTGACGGCAACCGGAATTGCCATTCAATTCATCGCGGATCCCTCCACGGAATTTTCCTCCCAGTTGGCGCCTCTCCGGCTCTCCTTCTGAAAGGTGGTTCAAGGAGCGGGCATCACCCTTCGTTGTCCTGGAAGATCAAAGCGGATTGTCCACCCAGTTTCCACTGGGTCAGGGAGCGGGTGGCTTCGGCGTGGGAGGGGAAAGGCCCCAGGCGCACCCGGTAGAGATTGCCTTCCCTGCTTTTGACCACCCGGGCCGGGATGCCGCGCTTTTTCAGGTCCGCGACCATGGCATCGGCGCGGGGGGCGTCGTTGAAGACCGCCAGTTGCACCACGAAGGGGCCGGTACGGGTGGCACTCTTGTCCCCGGTGGCGGGAGGGTTGGCGGCGGGCGTCGGTTTGCCCGCAACATTTTCCACCGGTTCTTCCATGGGTACCACCACCTTGCGCTTGGGGAGTTCCCGATAGAAGGTCATGTCCAGATCCGGGGGTTTGGCTTTCGGGGCCAGATCCTTGGGGGCCGAGGGCATGGAGGAGTCCTCCTCGACCTTGGCGGTCTTGTCGGCGGACTCATCGGAGGTCCGGGGTGGCTCCTTGTCGTGTCCGGACTTGCTGTTTTCCGGGGATTTGGCATGGGTATTCTTGGCGTTCTCAGAGTTTTTCCCGACATCTCCGGTCTTGGCGCCGTCCGAAGGTTTTTTCCCCTGAACAGGGACAGGAGTGAAATTCCTGGAGGTGGCCGCGAGCTCGGAGGGGGCCGGGGTTTCCGGGGCCTCCAGCCGACTGGTGGGATCGGTGAGGGAGGGGTGATCGATCACCGCCAGACGGCGGCCATCACCCGGTTCCGGGCTGGTTTTCTCTTTTTCCTTGTCCTTGCGGGACTGGGACGAAGGAGGATTGGACAGAGCGCTCTGGGTGGTTTTGAGATGAGCGGAGATCTCCTCTTCCAGGGCTTTGCTTTCGGCCACCGGGGTGGGTTCAGGTTTCCGGGGGGCCGGGGAGGAGGAAAAGATCCAGTACAACGCCACGCCCGCTGCCAGCCCCAACAGCAAAAGGGGGCGGCCCAGTTTCCGGGTTCTGGTATGGCGTCGGAACTGCCGCGAAGTGGGATAACGTGGGTTCACATCGATTCCGGAGCGGAAACACCCAACAGGTCCAGCCCATTGGCAATCACCCGTCCGGTGGCGCGGACAAGGGCCAGGCGGGCGCCACGCAACCCCGGATCCTCATCCAGGATGCGATAATTATTGTAATAGCCATGAAACATTGCCGCCAGATCGGACAGATAATAGGTCAGGCGGTGGGGTTCGCGGCTCAAGGCGGCGCTTTCGACGGTTTCGGGAAACATGCCGAGCAGACGGATCAGATCCAACTCTTCCTGGGCCGTCAGACGGGCGAGATCCCCTTCCTCATCGGACAACCCCCGTTCCTTGAGTTTGTTCTGCACGGAATGGACCCGCGCATGGGCATATTGCACATAAAAGACCGGGTTGTCATTGCTGCGGGATTTGGCCAGATCAAGATCGAAATCCAGGCCGGCCCCGGAGGAGCGGGTCAAAAACCAGAAGCGCACCGCGTCGGAACCGGTTTCATCCAGCACCTCCCGCAGCGTGACGAAGGTGCCGGCCCGTTTGGACATGCGCACCTGTTTGCCTCCCTGGGTGAGATTGACCATCTGGGTAAGCACCACATCCAGGAGTTCCTTCTGTCCGGTCATGGCCTCCAGGGCCGCCTGCACCCGTTTGACATAACCGCCGTGATCCGCGCCCCACACATCGATCAGCCGGGTATAGCCCCGCCGGGCCTTGTCGAAATGATAGGCGATATCGGCGGCAAAATAGGTCGGGGTGCCATCGGCCTTCATCAGGGGACGATCCGCGTCATCCCCGAAGCGGGTGGCGCGGAAGAGCACCTGCAGGCGGTCATCCTGTTCCTCCGGGCTGATCTCCCGGCCTTTGGGGGGTTCGAGCACACCTTCATGGATCAGATCGTTGGCTTGCAGATGGGCCATGACCCGGGTGATGCCCCCTTCCGCGTGCAGGGTCCGTTCCGAAAACCAGTGATCGAAATGGATCGCCATGGATTCCAGATCCGACCGGATCTCTCCCATCACCAGTTCGATGGCCAGATCCACCACCTCGACCGGGGGCTTGCCGGAGAGGGGGGTGGCGAGCCATTTTTTGTCATCCCGGGCGATCAGGGCGCGGGCGATATCGATGACGTACTCTCCCGGATAGTGATCCGCCGGAGGTTCGGTCGGGCAACCCAGGGCCTCCCGGTAGCGATAGAGCACCGACCGACCCAGCACATCGATCTGAGCGCCGGCGTCGTTGATGTAGTATTCCCGTTCCACGGCGCAGCCAATGGCCGAGAGCAGACGGGCGATCACATCCCCGGTCACCGCGCCCCGGCCATGACCCACATGCATGGGTCCGGTGGGATTGGCGGAGACGAACTCCACCAGCACCCGTTGTCCGTTGCCGGCCCGGGAGTGTCCATAATCCGCGCCACGTTGCAAAATGACGGGAATGACGTTGCGCAACCGCTCCGGAGAGACGTGGAAATTGACGAATCCCGGTCCGGCGAGTTCGCAGCGCACCCCGTCGAGCAGGTCGGCGGGCATGGCGGACAGCAGACGCTGCGCCAGATCCCTGGGTTTCATGCCGGCCAGGCGGGCCAGCACCAGAGCGGCATTGGTGGAAAAGTCCCCATGGGATCGCTCCCGGGGTCGTTCCACCTTGATCTCCGTACCGGCTCCCGGGAACGCGGCCAGCACCTCCCCGGGCAGCACCCCTTCCCCGACCAGACGTTCCAGGCCACGACCGACAAGTCCAAAAACAATCTCCCGCATGACGACTCCCTTGCGCGGCATCTCTAATTCGTATCAGATCTTCCAGACCGGACCATCAGTTTAACCAACACCAGGCATCCATGGCAACCGACCGGGCGCACCGTAAAAAAATTTCACCCGCGCCTCCCCGCTGCGGACTGGTCTTTTGCGCGGATTGCCGGTAAAATCGAGGATCTGAGAATTCAATCATGGATCCATCGAGCATCCGGAGATCATCTGTGTCGTCCTCCTGGCATCAACAACCCGTCAAGACCGTTTCCGAGCCCATGGCGCAAGCGGCCCGGGATCATTTCGCGCGGCTTTCCGGTCCTCCCGGCGCACTGGGCGCACTGGAGGAGATCGCCGCCCGCATGGCGGCCATGCACCGTTCCCTGCGACCGGAACCGGATCCCTGTCAGCTCACGATCTTTGCCGCCGATCACGGCATTGCCAATGCCGGAGTCGCCGGCATGACCGATGACGCCACCCCGTCCTGGCTGCGCAACTGTCTGCATGGCACCAGCGCCAGCGCGGTCATGGCCCGCACCCTTGGCGTCCGTTACGAAGTGATCGACGTGGGACTGGCCCACGATCCCGGCCCCCTGCCCGGCCTGCTCCGGCAGCGTTGCGGATCTGCCACCACCGACTTCCGCACCACTCCGGCCATGAGCGAACATCAACTCGGGGCGGCCCTGGCCGCGGGTCGGGAAGCCGTGGAACGGGCCCATGCCGCCGGTTGCCGTCTGTTCATCGGCGGGGAGATCGGCGCCGGCAAATCCACCTCCTGCGGGGCCATCGCCTGCGCCCTGCTGGGACTGCCTCCGGAAACCGTGGCCGGACCCGGTTCCGGTCTGCCGGCGGAGATCCTGAGCTTCAAGGCCCAGGTGATCCAGAACGCCGTGGATCATCACCAACGTTTCTTCTCCACCCCCCTGGATGTCCTGCGACGACTGGGAGGATTCGAAACCGGCGCGCTGTGCGGCGCCTATCTGACCTGCGGACAACTGGGCATGACCGCCATCGTGGATGGATTCTGCTCCTCCATCGCGGCTCTGGTGGCGGTAACGATCCATCCGGCGCTCAAGAACTGGCTCTTTTTCGGCCATCGGGCCGCCGAACCTGGACAATACGCCATTTTCCGAGGTCTGGACTCCCGCCCGCTGCTCAATCTGGACATGCGACTGGGAGAAGGCACCGGCGCGCTCGCCGCACTACCCCTGATCCGCACCGCCTGTGCGCTTCTCAAAGAGACCCAACCCACGGCGCCATGATTCCACCCGACTTCAAAGCCCGTTCCGGCGAATCCACGCTGACCATCGACCTGTTGCGCCATGGCGCGCCCGAAGGGGGGGTCAAATACCGGGGCACCCTGGACGATCCACTGGCCCAGGAAGGGTGGGACGCGCTCTGGGCCACCACCCGGGGACAGGGCCCGTGGGATCTCATTCTCTCCTCGCCCTTGCGCCGCTGCGCCGCCTTTGCCCAGGCCCTGGGTGAACGGGACAAAATGCCGGTTCGCGTCGATCCCCGTCTGCGGGAGATGAGCTTCGGCTCCTGGGAAGGCCGCACCTCCGCAGAAATCCTGGCCACCGACGGGGACCGGCTCACCCGTTTCTGGAAAAATCCTCTGGAAAACCCACCTCCTGGTGGCGATCATCTTCGGGACGTGCAAATCCGGTTGCGGGGATTCTGGGAAGAGACCCTCACCCGACACCCCTCTGGCCGCATCCTGGTGGTGGCCCATGGAGGGGTGATCCGGGTGCTGCTCAGTCTGGTGCTGTTCACCCCCCTGGAACACCTCTCCCGCATCACCGTACCCTATGCCGCCCTGGCCCGCATCCGGGTGGATCGCTTCGGCGAGGGGGTCATCATGCCCCGGGTGCTCTTTTGCGGCCTGACCGGTTCAGCCGGTCGCTGACCCCCCTGCCCCGTCCGACGGGTCGAGATTCAGCATCACCAGCACCTCGTTGCCATTGCCCAGATACCGCATCTCATCAAAGCTGAGCATGTTGGCCATGGCGATGCCCCTTCCATGAGAGTCGAACGCCCGTTCCGGATCGATCTTCAGATAGGTCCGCCAGTCGAATCCAGCCCCCTGATCCCGAATCCGGAAACGGATCGCCCGTTCATCCCGCTCGAACTCGATGGAAGCGCTTCTGTCGACATACTCCGGCATGGCCAGACGCCGTTCGATCTCCCGGGCCCACTCCCCCTGTTTATGCAGCAGACTCTTGTCCTGATAACTGATGGCCAGATTGCCATGCTCCACCGCATTGATCATCAATTCGGTCAAGCCGAGCACCCGTTTTTCCGGTTCGTGGCAGGCCTTGGCCAACAGCACCGCCAGTGAACGGGCCTCCTCGATGGTACGGAACCGGAACCGGCAGGACTCCAGCAGGCCAAAGGTGCTGGCGGTCTTGTTGACCTCCTCCTGCAAAGCGCAGTGGGTGGCGTATTCGTGGAGGGCCGCGGCGACCACCGCCTGAATGGCCGGGGGATCCACCGGCTTGGTCAGATAATAATAGGCCCCGAGGCGCAACCCCTCGACAATATCCTCTTTGCCGCACATGGCGGTCACGAACACCACCGGCACCGCCCGGGTGCGGGCATCGGCCTTCAGACGACGGCACACCTCGTGACCATCCATCTCCGGCATCATGATGTCCAAAAGGATCAGGTCCGGCGCCTGGGAGAGCGCCATGTCCAGGGCCATCCGGCCATGAGTGGCAAACAACACGACGTAATCCCGCCGCAAGATCTCATCGAGCACCTCGATGTTGATGGGTTCGTCATCCACCACCAGGATGACTGGCCGTTCCCGTTTCATTGGCATGGGTCTCACCCGTGGTCAAGGTCAAGGCAAACGCCTGGGCGATCATTTCCAGAGGTTTGCGCGCGGCTACAAAATCGAGATGGTTGATTTTTGCTTCCAGCTCGTTGATCTCTTTTGAGAAACGTTGCCCAGGCAGAGCTTCCCGCAGCGCCGGGATCATCCGCTTTGCCGCCAGGTTGTTGGAAATCAGATGCATCATGGTCTGGACCAGCAGAGGATGGACGACGGCAGGATCCAGAACAGGATTTTCCGTCACCTCCCCGGCTGTCAACCCCTCCTCCGGGGCAACAGGGGCGGGAAGCAGGAGAACCGATTCCAAAACGATTTGCAAGTACCGATCAAACCGTTCCAACAACCCCTCCAGGAGCGCGCCATTCTCCTGATGGATGGCTTCCCGCAACTCCTGGATGGTCCCATGGAGTTCCATGGCCGCCAGATTGCCCGCCATGCCTCCCAGGGTATGCAGCAGACGGCGCGCCTCCAGCCAGTTGCCGCCGATCACCGCCGCGCGGACCTGCTCCCCGGAGTGGCGATGCCGGCTGGCAAAATCATGCAGCAGCTTGACGTACAAAACCTGATTGCCCGCCACCCGTTCCAGGCCGGCCTGGAGATCGAATCCCGGGAGGGATTCGGGCAGAGGGACGGACAAACCGTCGCTCCGGGAGGGGGTCCGGACCGGCGAAACTCCCCGGGAGCCGTTTGCCCCCGGCCTGACCCAGCGCAACAGACACCCCTGCAGCAATCCCACATCGATGGGCTTGACCAGATGATCGTTCATCCCTTCGGCCAGACTCCGTTCCCGGTCTCCGGACATGGCGTTGGCGGTCATGGCGATGACCGGGAGCTCCCGGCCAGTTGGCAGCGCCCGGATCCCCCGGGTGGCCTGATAGCCATCCATGATCGGCATCTGCACATCCATGAAGACCGCAACAAAGGGAGGATCGGCCTGGGCCACCGCCTGAATGGCCGCCAGTCCATCGGCGACCACGACCACCTCCAGCCCCCAGTGTTGCAGAATCTCCAAAGCCACCTGCTGGTTGATCTCGTTGTCCTCCACCACCAGAATCCGCGCGCCATGGATGGCCTGCAGGGCCTGGGCGATGTTTTCCGTTTTTCCCTGGGACCGCGCTGCGGCGTTGCGTGACTCGGGAGATCCTTCCGCCTGTCGCCAGAAGGCGGCGGTAAACGCGAACCGACTCCCCTGGCCCGGCGTGCTTTCCACCCAGATGCGTCCGCCCATCATGCGCACCAGTTGCCGACTGATGGCCAGACCCAAACCGGTCCCCCCGAACCTCCGGGTGGTGGAGAGATCCGCCTGATTGAACGCCTGAAACAGTCCAGCCTGTTGCTCCGGGGTCATACCGATGCCGGTATCCTGAACGGTAACGCAGTGTACGACAAAGCTCTCCGAATGATAATAAGAGTTGACACTGACGGAAATCTCCCCTTTTTCGGTGAACTTGACCGCATTGCCGATCAGGTTGGTCAACACCTGACCCAGCCGAAGGGGATCCCCCCGCAGGCTGCGCGGCAGATCCGGGGGGATGGAGAGCAGAATTTCCAACCCCTTTTCCCGGGCCTTGTGTTCCAGCAGACCGATCACGTGACGGATCACCTCCTCCAGATGGAAGGGAACGGATTCCAGCGAGAGCCTGCCCGCCTCGATCTTGGAGAAGTCCAGGATGTCGTTGATGATGTTCAACAGCGACTGTGAGGAGAAGCGGATCTTGCGCAGATAGTCCATCTGCCGTCCGGAAAGGGCGGTCTGTTCCAGAAGGTGTCCCAGACCGAGAATGGCATGAATGGGGGTGCGAATTTCGTGGCTCATATTGGCCAGGAAGGCGCTTTTGGCCCGTGTGCCCTCTTCGGCGCGACGTTTGGCTTCGGTGAGTTGTTCATCCTGTTCGGCCCGGACGATGATGCCGGCCAGGGTGCTGGTCACGGAGCGCAGGAAACTGGCTTCCTCGTTGGTGGGGGCGTGGTTATGATCCACATAGAGGTTGAGCACCCCGAGGAGCCGATCACCGGTGAGAATGGGCAAACAATAGTGACCATGTTCTTCCATGCCCTCGAAGCGGATTTCGTGGCGCTCCTCCAGATGGCTGGCAAAGACCATCTGCCGGGACTGGGCGGCCCGACCGCACAGACAACGCCCCAGAGGCACCCGGGCGCAGGAGGTGAGCAGAGGTTCCGAGAGTTTGTGCTGTACGGCCAGCACCAGTTCCCCGGCAGCCTCATCCATGAGAAAAATCGACCCCCGGGGTTGAATCCCGAACCAGGGGGTGGAGGTGATCAGAAACATGGCCTCTTCCAGATGTTCCATGAGGGAGAGGGGTTCCAGGGCGTCGATCAGCAGACGGTTGGTGACGGACCGGATCTGACCGAGGAGTTCGAGTTCCTTGTTCTGTTTGGCCAGTTTGTTGGATTTCTGCAGCAGTTGGCCCAGCAGTTCGCTTTTGTCCCGGTTGGCGCTTTCGGCGGAGGCTTTTTCCAGCAGCAGCGCCTGTCGGCCATATTCCAGCAAAACGGCCTGCCGCTCCCGGTAGCGGATGAAAGAGAACCAGGCGAGCAGCCCGATCACCCAGGCGACAAAGTGGAATCCCCCCCAGGCCAGACGGGCGTTCTCCCAGGTCTGCACATGGAGGGTGCCGGGCATGGCAAGGGAGATCCCTCCCAACAGTTCCCCGGAACGCTGCACCTGACTCCTGTGACACTCCAGACAGGAGTCGGCAATCACCAGAGGTCGGATGTAGCGGAAATTCCGGGTGACGGGAAAGAACTCCAAACGTTCATCATGGGCGGTTTTGAAGAACAGCAGGGAAGCGTTTTCCCATTCATCCGGAGCGTTGGCCGCGCGGATGGGTTTGATGGCCGTGATGCGGAAACGCACCTTCCGATCAAAGGAGGAGTTGGCATCGATCTGCCGGAGCATCTGGGTCGGAGGGATGAGGGTCAAACGTTGCCCGTCCCGTGTGACCAGATCGCGACCCGGATGGGACAGATAGGGATTGGGCTGCAGTTCGCCGCCGACCCGAACGTAAACCCCGCCATGACGGGCATTCCACTGGAATGCCGCCAGGAATTCATCGCTGAAGGCCCGCGCGGATTCCAGCGCGATCCGGTCCATCTCTCCCTGCAGCCGGGTCAGGTTCCAGGCCAGTGACGCGGCCAGAAGCAGGGTCCAGAGCAGAGACGGGAGGACAGAGAGCAGACGATCCTTCATGGGGCGCTCGACCACCCCCGATGAACCGGAAGGCTACCCATTCCCGTTGCCATGCGGATATCTCAGGGAGAGGAGCGGGGGCTTGATCTTTTTGAGCGAGGTATCGATCGGTGGCATTTGGTTGAGATCCAATTTATCGTTTGTTGGCACTCAACAGATATACCAACAAATCCTGCGGATGCAAACGGCTTACGGACACACACGGACGCAAAGAAACCAGCCACCGATTGATTTTGCGAGTTCATTGCCTGTCCATGCATGAGTCCCCCGCAAAAAGTCGCATCCGGGATGTCGTCAACCCGTGCGATGACAGGGTGACTGCGGTATGATTTTCTTATAAATAGTCAACAAATTCACAATGATGAATATGTAATGTTCCGACCGATGGACCGTCATATCAGTATGGATGAGGCTCATTTTTGGATGCCGGAGGGGCATCGTGTGGAGTTGGAGCGGAGTTGGCCGCACATTTT
>JADGAB010000076.1 GCA_015232245.1 Magnetococcales bacterium
GAGAAAGTCAAGGAGGAGAAACTCCTCAAACCCAAACAGACCCGGATACTGGAAGGGGAACTGGCCAAAATGCGCACCCCGGAGGAGCGTCAGGGGTTGCAGGAATTGATCAACAACCGGAAACTCACCTCCCGGGATCAGGACAACACCTTGAAGGCGGTCACCAAGATCCCCGGACTCGACAGCGCCGCCAAGGGCATGCTGGAAAATGCCAGCAAGGCCGCCTGGCATGACTCACCGGTCATCCGGGCGTTCCGGGACTGGATCGCCTGGCTGTTCGCTCTGGGCCTGATCGGTCTGGGCATGCAGATCACCGGTCGGGCGATCCGGCAGGCCGGAGGCACTCCTTTGGTGATCGGTTCGGTGGTGGGACTGCTCAAGGCGATAGGTTCGCTGCTCGTGGTTCTGCTGTTCATCTCCAAAACCGTGTGAGGCGATCCCATGCAAAATCCCTCTTTTGATCGTGGCACCCAACTGTCGATTTTCAAAAGCGACCGTCTGGAGGATTTCGCCGCTCTGGCAGTCGCGTTGATCATCGCCATCGGTATTCTGGTGGTCATGGGGCATGGCTGAGACCGCGCCCCCCTGGCCGGATCGGGAGGGGGGCGTTTCCCTGCTTTTGGCCCATCACGGCACGGCAGGGGCACGGCGCGCCGAGCCTCTCGCTCTGGAACTGGCCCGTCTCCAGGGCGCCCGGGTGTGTCAATTGCTGGTGGTTCCCGAATTCTGGAGCGAGATGCTCGGCGATGACTGGCTGAACAACGCCTCGACCCGGGACGAGTTCGGCGCTTATGTGGAAAAGCTCCTCTCCCGGGAGGCGGCCCGGGAGATCCAGGGCGTCCGGGAGCGGTGTCAGGCGGCAGGTCTGGAGCATCTTTCCTTGCTGCGTCAGGGGGATCCCACGGACGCTCTCATCGATTGCGTCCGGGAGATTCAGCCGGTCATGGTGGTGATCGGTCCCCGACGTCCGGCGCATTTTCCCGGGTTGCACTCCCGCATGCGGATTCCGGAGTTGTTGCGGGGTTTGACCGTCCCTTTGGTGATCGCTCCCTGGCGATGAATTGCATTGGGAATACGAGTTTGCGTTCCGGATAATGAACACTCCCGACAACAGCAACTGGGTGACGATCCACATTCCCTGGTGGCCACCGGAAAAGGTGGGGGAGTTCATGAGGGATGGACGACGCCTGATGGGGTTGCATCCTTGGGTGCGTGTGGAGCGTTGGCGCGCGACCGGGGAGCGTCTGGAGGCGGGATGGCAGGGAGAGATGAGCTGTTGTCACGAACAGACCGGTCTGCAGGCGGAATATCATCTCACCTGGGAACCGCTCGTCCAGGGAGGTTGTCTGCATTTTGACCCGGGCTGGAAAGCGGGGTTGCAGATCCATTGGGAATCCCACCTGGAACAGGGGACGGTCTTGACCCTCAGGGAGCACTATCACCCGTTGCCGGAGGAGCCGGAAACCAGGGCCGCATGGCTCAAGGAGTTTGATCCGGGTTTGCTGGCCTGGTCTTTGGGGATCCGGCGGCATCTTTTCTGGCGGGCCCGATTGGGTTGTCTGCCGCCGGTGCGGTGGTATCTGGAGTGGTTGACCAGGCTTGCGCCTTTTCAGCGACGTTTCACCCGTTTGCTGGTATGGAGCAGTGTGGCGGAATTGTTGTTATTGATTTTGTTGCTGCTGATCTGGCAACCGCAAAATTGAGTTGTTTTATTGCCAGGAGTCCAGGGGAATCATCCCCCTGGACTCCTGGCAAGCGAAACGACGCATCCCGAAAGGGTTGCGGTTTATTCCATATGTCCGGCTGTGCGGCGTTCCTCCAGAAGGCGGCTCACCTCGGAGCGCAACCGGTCCACGGCAAAGGGTTTTTTCAAGGTGACATCCGCGCCGGTGATCGCGGCGACATTGGCCAGAATATCGGCG
Organism: Magnetococcales bacterium; assembly: GCA_015232245.1. Lineage (GTDB taxonomy): Bacteria > Pseudomonadota > Magnetococcia > Magnetococcales > Magnetaquicoccaceae > Magnetaquiglobus. Next base: position 1,923 of record JADGAB010000076.1, read on the forward strand.
GGGAACACCCGATCCCCGCCGGTGATCACCATGATCTTGACATGGGGATCCCATGCGCGCAGATCCCGCACCACGCTCAACCCCTCCCGGCGGGGCATGAGGATATCCGTGATCACCAGATCCACGGTTTCGTGATGGATGATCTGCTGACCCGCCATGCCGTCAGAAGCGATGATCACCTCCCCCAGATCCCGCAACACCTCTTGAAGCAGCTTGAGGATTTGGGGATCATCCTCGATGACCAGAATGCGGGGTCGGGCTGTTTTTCTTGGATGACGGGAACGGGATGGCATACGGGCCTCCAGCATGGGCAGGTATTCAAGTCCCCGGGGTTTTGTCCCTGGACCCGCCATTGGTTTTCCTGAAAGAGGGTTTCCTCAACAACTGAAAGACGATGCGGTTCAATGATGGGAAAAGATGTCCTCCTCCTCCCAGCCGGCCAGATCCAACGCCACCCGCTGGGGCAGAAAGGCCATGCAGGCCAAAGCCATCTCCAGACGCCCTTCCCGAATCAGCATGGCCTCAAGACGCTGCCGCAGGGCCACCAGATGAATCACATCGGAGGAGGCATAGGCGATCTGCTTGTCGGACAACTGATCGGCGGCCCAGTCGGAGGACTGCTGTTCCTTGTTCATCTCGATGCCGAGGAGTTCGGCGGCCAGATCCTTGAGCCCATGCCGATCCGTAAAGGTCCGGGCGAGACGGGAGGCGATCTTGGTACAAAACACCGGTTGAATCCCGATTCCCAGCCAATGACCCACGGCGGCAATGTCGAAACGGGCGAAATGGGCGATCTTTTCCACTTTTGTGGACTCCAGCACCTCCCGCAGACGGGGCGCCTGGTAATTCCGGGTCTGTACCAGGGTGATCACCCCCTCCTCGTTGCACATCTGCACCAGACACAACCGGTCGCGCCGGGTTTTCAACCCCATGGTTTCTGTATCGATGGCCAGATAACGACTCTCCAGATAACACCGGTGACGTTCGGCATCCAGATCATCACGCAGCACAGCGACGGGTGGTGTGGTCATGTTCTTGCAAGCTCCCGGAGAAAATAATGGCGTGGATACCCTCGTGAGACGTGTGTATGCTAGAATAGCGCATGCTGACAAGCGGAATCCATGGGATATGTGTCAAAAATTTGCAATTCAAGAATACGAAGGATACGGCAATGGCGGAACGGGATCTTTACACGAGCGAACAGTTGGCGAAAATCCGCGAAACCCTGTCGGATGCCCTGGGAGACAACGCGCGTCAGGCGCTGGACAATCTGGATCACCGGTTTGTTGCCGCCACGGATAATCCGGAGGCCCCCAACCAGAAAAGCGGCGCCGGCGCCCGGAAAAGCAGTTCCTCCTCCTATGAACATGAAGAGGAGAAAAAACACTCCTCCGTGGATGTGGAGAGCGTCATTCAGGAAGGACGCCTGAAAAAGATGCTCGAAACCCTGGGAAAGATCCACGAGGAACCGGCCCAGGTGCGCACCATGGTGGCGGAGATCCTGCGACACAAGGAGGTGAAAGCTTTTCACATGGTGGACGCCATGTCCAAGGTGACGGGGGATGTCGAGCTGGTCAACGCTTTGGCTCACGGGATCGTCTCCCACAAAGGGGTCAACCCGCTCATCGACGGTTTGCGTCATGCCACCATCAGCCCGGAGGCGATGAAATCCCTGGCCATGGGCGTGGCGGAACAGGGAACCATCAACCATGTGATCCGCGCCATTGCCACGGCCCCGCCGAATCAGCCGGAAGCCGAGATCATCTGGGCCATGGAGGTGATGGGTCGGGGCACCATGGAACAGATGCTCGAAGCCATCAAGCTGATGTCCAACGACTCCCCCGGCACCACGATTCTGGCCACCGGGATCGTCAACCGCAAGGAGATCGCCGTTGAACCTCTGGTGCGTTCCCTCACCGCCACCAAGGGGAATGCCAAGGCCACGGCGATTCTGGCGGTGGCCCTCACCAAGCTGTCGGACACAGCCTCTCTGGTGACTCTGCTGGAGAAATACGTCACCGACGATACCGATGCCGGAGAGATCCTCACCGTCAAACTGGTGCAACGCAGCCTGGATGAAAAGGACAAGAACCGTCCCAAGGTGATGGCCAGGGCCGCCAAGGTGATGCGGGGCAGCTCCATGGCCGGCAAGATCCTGGCCATGGGCCTGGTGCAACAGGGGGATCCGACCCAGCTGGAGGCCGCCTATCAGCGCATGAATCACGTCGAGGGCAAGCAGATCCTGGCCACCGGCATTGCCAAGAAGTTGGGATCGTTGCAGGCGTTGCGTCTGTTGGGCGGGGACTATTTCAAGCTGGGCAAGATGCAGTCGGTGGCGGATGCCGCCGTGCGCGAGGCCAAACAGCGCTACGAATGGATCCTTTACAACATGCTGGGAGAGGTTCCGGCATCGCAAAAACCCGCCATGTCGGCCCGGGAGGCGTTGTCCAAAGGGTTGTGATCGGCAGGTGAATTTCTGAAAAAAAGAGGTTTGCAGGCTCCAGGGGCCAACGGCCCCCGGAGTTTGCAGCGTTTTCGATTCCGGTTCACTTATTTCGGACAGGCGGGATTGTCCTTCGGATCACCGACCGGCTGAATGGTGAATTTCTGGTACTGTTTTCCCTTGTTTTCCCCTTTGTCCTGCACATTGTTGGCGTACCTGTCAGGCCAGTCGTTGGCAAAGGTCAAAAGCTCGCCGCTGGCCGGAGCCACCAGAATGGCGCCACAGGAATCATTGGCCTGGTTTGGCAGGGGCATGGGAAACTGGGTCGGACAGCGGGTTCCTTTCCGACAGGAGGCATCCACCGCCCCCATCAGCCGGTAAAGCGGCTCCCCCGGCGCCCGTGCCCACAACCGGGAGGTGCCACGGAAAAACCGCATTTTCAAATTGTTTTTATACCAATCCACCCATCCACTGGCCGTGGCCTGCTGTCCGCCATCCACCCAACGGGTCTCCGGATTCTGCACCACCACCCGATAGCGGGCTCCCGCCTCCAGCATGAAACCGCTGCGGTTCCAGTATTGGGCCGCATCGGTGGTGACACAGGCCCCCTTGTTCCCGATTGCGCAGGGCGTCACCGCCGTGGGAGGCAGATCCTGATGCACATGGGTCATGAAACGCACATTGCCCCACACGATCCCGAGCGCCACCACAAAAGCGATACAACCAAGAACCAGTTGAGTCCGCCTCAACCCGATGTTGCGCTTGACCAGTTCATCTTCACTGGGCTTGTACAATTCCGGTTCCGGATTGGAATGCAGGATGAGCTGACGCAGCTCCTTGCCGAGCTTTTTGGCCTTCTTGACCAGAAAACGTCTCGCCAACGCCATGCCCAGCACAATCGCCAACAGAGGTTGCCACCAGGTGAGGATCAGGTAACGGACAAAAGGTTCCAGGTACTGGGGAACGACGTATCCCAGAATGTCCGCCAGATGGTTGAGAATCGCGTCGCCAAAAGTCTGCTGGACCGGCACATAACGGAAATCCATGGGAGGATTGATCCAGAAGGCCCAGGCCACCAAAGCGAAGAACGCCACCATCCAGCCGAAGACAAAAAACAGGAATCTCCGCTGCTCCTCCACGGCAAAGACCTGCTGCATGATCTGGTACCACCCAACCCGGGGAGCGAGCTGGCGGGGTTTACGGACGGTGCAAAGCCCGGTCGCATCCGGACTCACCTCCTGAACCACCAGAGGCAGCATGCTCGGGGCGTAATCATTGGAGGAGATATTGGCCATGCGTTCGAAGACCGACGCATGCACCTTGACCTTGCCAGGTTCCACCTTTCTGCCTTTGGTGTTGGTTCCGTGCCCGTGACAGAGGGCCTCGATATCCCGGGCGCTGTAGCGGAACAGCATGGCCGCCCCGTCCCGGGGATTGTGCAGCACGTCATTGACATCGACATCGTTGGCCGCGGTCTCCATGGCCCCATCTTCAAATCTCAAACCATGGTGTTCAGCCCATTTCATCATCCAGTACAGGGCCTGACTGGAGAGACCCGTCCGCTCGTAACCGCCCCCCACATCCGAATGGGCGCCGGCAAACCACACCTGCTCCACCGTTTCTGGACCGTCATGCTGGTCCACCTCCCGCCAGACCATGGGCCGGAAAGTGACCCGGGTGTCGTCGATGGCCAGGGCATGATACACATGTCTGACCGCCTTGTTGGCCTGATAGCGGTGATACTTGAAGGGCCACACCTTGTCGAACAGCCAGTCCAGCCCATTGAACAGGCACTTCATCGCGCCGGTCATGTGCTCCGGGAAGCCCAAAGCGGAAACCGTATCCCAGATGCCCAGAAAATGGATCGGGCGCTCCATGTCATGGACCCATTCACACCAGGCCGCATCCATGGGCCGATGGGCCTGATAGCGTTCGAGAGCCTCGTCAATTCTGGCATCGCACCCGTGTTCCGTGTATTTCACGATGCCGCACATCTGCACCATGAAGGCCAAAGAGCGCACCGTGGCGGCCCCACGGCTGAAGCCGAACAGAAACACCTTGTCCCCGGGGGCATAGTGCTCACAAAGAAAGCGATACCCGTCCATGACATTCTTTTCGAAGCCCGTGCCCACCCCGGCGGAAATGGCTTTGATGATCTTGTTGCTTTGCGTGCCCACTCCCTGGTCATAGAAGACTACTTGATGATTGTTTTTATCGACACCTTCAGGCTTATTTTTGTCGACATTCTGGTAGACTTTGAAAACGTTGGTATCTTTTCCGTCCCCACCCTTGTTGCTTGTTCCGTCGGAACATATGACAATATTTTTCATCCTCCCTCCCCTTTTCCTTTCCTGGCCAATGAAATGCTGATGAATATGCTTTGCCTGTTGATGCAAATGGCCACAAATGCTGCCATAAGCGTCAATTCGGCGGTTTGTCTGGGCATCAAGTAATATAAAACCACTGAAATGATGGTATAAAAGCCATATGGATTACAAGGGATAAAATCATTCCGGAGTCACGGTTTCGGGTTGAACTTGCCGGTAAAAGGGCTTATCTAACTCCATACCGAAACCCTATCGCGCGGTTTTGTCATCCGGACCCGATGTGCAAGGAGGGAACATGAACCATCTGCGCTTTTTTTTGTTGCTGGCGGGTCTGACCGGGCTTTTTCTGGCCATCGGCGGGGTGCTTGGCGGACACAGGGGGATGTTGATCGCGTTGCTTGTGGCGGCGGGCATGAACTTCTGGGCCTGGTGGAACTCGGATCAGGCGGTGCTGGCCATGTACAACGCCACGGAGGTCGGACCTGCCCAGGCGCCGGAACTTTACGGGATCGTGCAGGAGTTGGCCCGGCGGGGGGGATTGCCCATGCCCCGGGTCTATCTCATCGACGACCCCTCCCCGAACGCCTTTGCCACCGGACGGGATCCGGAACACGCCGCCGTGGCCGCCACCACCGGGATTCTGCGGATTCTCACCCGGGAGGAGCTGGCCGGGGTGATGGCCCATGAAATGGCCCATGTGCAGCATCGGGACATTCTGATCGGCACCGTCACCGCCACCCTGGCCGGGGCGATCACCATGCTGGTCAACTTCGCCGGGCTGTTCGGCGCTTCGGACCGGGAGGGGAATCGGAACTGGCTCGGGGAGATTCTGCTCATGGTCCTGGCGCCGCTGGCGGCCATGCTGATCCAGATGGCCGTCTCCCGCTCCCGGGAGTACGGCGCGGATGCAGGGGGGGCGCGGCTGTGCGGCAATCCCTTGTGGCTGGCCTCCGCATTGCGCAAACTGGAGCTGGGCAGTCAGAGCATCCCTCTGGCCGGCGCGGAGGAGAATCCCGCCACCGCCCATCTGTTCATCGTTTCGCCCCTGTCCGGAGGCCTGGTGGCCGGACTCTTTTCCACCCATCCTCCCATGGAGGAACGCATCGCGCGTCTGCAAGGCATGGTCCGACAACGATGATCAAAATCGCCCCTTCGATTCTTTCCGCCGACTTCTCCCGTCTGGGAGAGGAGATCCGCGCCGTGGAACAGGCCGGCGCGGATTACATCCATGTGGATGTCATGGATGGACACTTCGTGCCCAATCTCACCATCGGTCCCCTGGTGGTGCAGGCCATTGCCCGGGTGGCCTCCAAACCCCTGGATGTCCATCTGATGATCGCGCCGGTGGATCTCCATGTGCCCGCCTTTGTCCAGGCCGGAGCCAACATTCTGACCGTCCATGCGGAAGCCACCGTGCATCTGGACCGCACCCTGAACCTGATCCGGGAGTCCGGGTGTCAGGTGGGTGTGGCCGTGAATCCATCCACGCCGTTGTGCAATCTTTCCAGCGTGCTCCATCTGGTGGACATAGTGGTGATCATGAGTGTCAATCCGGGTTTCGGGGGGCAGTCGTTCATTCCCCATGCCCTGCAGCGCATCAAGTCGGTGCGGCGCATGATCACCGAGCGGGGATTGAATGTGGCGGTGGAGGTGGATGGGGGCATCAAGCCCGACAACATCGCCGCCGTGGCCCAGGCCGGAGCGGATGTGTTCGTGGCCGGTTCCGCGGTCTTTTCCCAACCCGACTATGCCGCGGTGATTCAGGCGCTGCGTCACAACGCCAGCGCATGACCCCCTCCCCTCCCCTGCCGCGTCCTCCGGCCAACCCCCGTCGTCTGGCGGTGGAGGCGGTGGTCCGGGTGTTGCGGGACGGACTCTCCCTCTCCCTGGAACCGGTCCGGCTGGAGAGCCTCTCCCTGCGGGACAAGGGACTGGCCCTGGAGATCGCCGCCGGCACCTTGCGCCATCTGCGTCTGCTGGATGCCATTCTCAACGCCTGCATGGCCCGCCCCCTGGCCAAGAAACACCATTTTCTCCATGGGGTGTTGCGTACCGCCCTGTATCAGGCCCGACAGATGCGCATTCCGGACCGGGCCGCCATCCACGAGGCGGTGGAGCTGGTCAAGTCCTCTCCGGAGCGTCCCAGGGCGGGCTTTGTCAACGGGGTGTTGCGCAGCGCCGTGAATGTGGATGCGGCGGAGCTGTTGCAAAAAATCTCCGATCCGGTGGCCCGGCTGGCGGTGGAGCACTCTCATCCCGAATGGCTGGTACGGCGCTGGTGGGAGTTGCATGGCGAGGCGGCGACCCGGATCCGGCTGGAGGCCGGCAACCGGTTGGCGCCTCTGGTGTTGCGGGTCAACTCCTTGCGGAGCGCTCCGGAGCGGCTGTTGGCCGCGCTCGAGGGACGGGGTGAGCCCCATCCCGGGGTTCCGGGAGCCATCCGGCTGTTGTCGTCGGGTCCGGTGGAGTCGTTGCCCGGCTTTGCCGAAGGGTGGTTCGCGGTCCAGGATGCCGCAGCCCAGTGGCCGGCATTGTTGTTGGATCCCCAGCCCGGGGAGGAGATTCTGGATCTTTGCGCCGCTCCGGGGGGCAAGACCGCCCAGTTGGCGGCCTTGACGGGCAATGGCGCCCGGATTTGCGCCGTGGACAGCAGTCCCGGGCGTCTGCGCACATTGCGGGAAAATCTTGCTCGTCTGGGGGTGGCCGGGGTGACGGTGTTGCAGGGAGACGCGGCGGATCCGGCCTTGCTGGAGGGTCGAAAGTTTCATCGGATTCTGGCGGATCTGCCCTGCAGCAGCACCGGGGTGATCCGGCGTCATCCGGAGATCAAATGGCGTCGGGAGTCCGGGGATCCGCAGCGCATGGCCGAGGTGCAAAGCACCATTCTCCACAACGCCGCCCGCTGGTTGCTCCCCGGGGGAAGGCTGGTTTACGCGGTCTGTTCCCTGGAGCCGGAAGAGGGTCCGGAGCAGATCCGGGATTTTCTGGCCATCCATCCGGAGTGGCGCTGTTTGCAGGAGCGGCGCTTTGAACCCGCCACGGATCAGATGGATGGATTTTTCATCGGCTATCTGCAAAAAAATGATACATGACAAAAACTTATAGGGGTCCAGGGGGGGATTATCCCCCTGGGATCCAAGAATGAGGCCCTTGGGACTTTGCTTGTGACTGTGGCGCGCTTTTCAAAAGGGAATTGCGCAGCAATGCCCGTGCAAGCCCCACTGGAACTTTCCAAAAGTCAACATCCCGAAATGGGAGCGGTTTATTCCCTGGACCCCCTGACATTTTACGCCCCGCTCTTGTAACCGCTCCTGTGCATGCCTATCTGTTGCTTGGAAACCCCATCCTCCCTCAAGGAAACCGACCATGCAACAGGAACGGCTGACCACCAAATCCCAGGAAGCCCTGCAACAGGCCATCGGCCTGGCCGCGGGTCGCAAACATCAACGTCTGGAACCGGAACACCTCCTGGCCGCCCTCGTGGAACAAAAAGAGGGGATGATCTCCCCGGTGCTGGAGAAACTCGGGGTTCCCCTGATGCGTCTTGTCGAGGAACTGACGCGCCTGCTGGACCGGCTGCCCAGGGTGGAGGGGGCGGGGGCGGATCAGGTGTTGTTCTCCCGGCGCATGCAGAGCCTGTGGGCCGAGGCGGACAGCCAGGCGCGTCAATTGCGGGATACGTACGTCTCCACCGAACATTTTCTGCTGGCCATGACCGGAGAGAAGGAAGGGGAGCTGACGCCGCTTTTGAAGCGGTTCGGAGTGATCCGGGAGACGCTCCTCAAGACCCTGGCGGAGGTCACGGGCAATCGCCGGATCACCAATCCGGATCCGGAGAACGGTTTCCAGGCGTTGGAGAAATTCGGTCGGGATCTCACGGAGCTGGCCCGCCAGGGGGAACTGGATCCGGTGATCGGACGGGATGACGAGATTCGTCGCGCCATTCAGGTGCTGTCGCGCCGCACCAAGAACAATCCGGTGCTCATCGGCGAGGCCGGAGTGGGCAAAACCGCCATCGTGGAAGGACTGGCCTTGCGGGTGGTGCGGGGGGATGTTCCGGAATCGTTGCGGAATGTCCGCTTCGTGGCCCTGGACATGGGGGCGCTCATCGCGGGGGCCAAATACCGGGGGGAGTTCGAGGAGCGGCTCAAGGGGGTGCTCCACGAAGTCAAGGAGGCCAATGGTCAGGTGGTGCTGTTCATCGACGAGATGCATACCCTGGTGGGGGCGGGTCGCACCGATGGGGCCATGGACGCCTCCAATCTGCTCAAACCGGCTTTGGCCCGGGGGGATCTGCACTGCGTGGGGGCCACCACCCTGGATGAGTACCGGAAACATGTGGAAAAGGATCCGGCCCTGGCGCGCCGTTTCCAGCCGGTGCTGGTGGGGGAACCGGGGGTGGAGGACGCGATCTCCATCTTGCGGGGGATCAAGGAGCGCTACGAACTGCATCACGGGGTGCGCATCACGGATGGGGCCATCGTGGCGGCGGTGACTCTTGCGGACCGCTACATCACCGATCGTTTTCTGCCGGACAAGGCCATCGATCTGGTGGACGAGGCCGCGGCCCGCATCCGCATGGAGATCACCTCCAAGCCCCAGGCCATCGACGAGCTGGACCGGCGCATTCTGCAACTGGAGATCGAACGGTCGGCCCTCTCCCGGGAGAGCGATCCGGTCTCCCGGGAGCGCCTTGTTCAGTTGGAGAAGGATCTGGCCAACGACAAGGAGCGTTCCGCGGGATTGTCGTTGCGCTGGCAACAGGAGAAATCCCTGATCGACGCGGGAAGACGTCTCAAGGAGAGTCTGGAGAAGGCCCGTCAGGAGTTGGCCGAGGCGGAACAGCGCGGGGATCTGAACCGGGCCGGAGAGCTGAAATACGGGACGATTCCGGAGCTTGCGCGCCGTCTGGAGGCCAGCGCCACGGAGACCCGACCGGACCGGCTGTTGCGGGAGGAGGTGGGCGAGGAGGAGGTGGCGGCGGTGGTGGCCCGCTGGACCGGCATTCCTGTCACCCGGATGCTGGAGGGGGAACGGGACAAGCTGTTGGCCATGGAGTCCCGGCTGGGGGAACGGGTGGTGGGACAGCAGGAGGCTCTGTCCGCCGTGGCCCGGGCGGTGCGGCGTGGCCGGGCGGGTCTGGCGGACCCCAACCGTCCCATGGGATCGTTTCTGTTTCTGGGGCCCACCGGCGTGGGCAAGACGGAACTCACCAAGGCTTTGGCGGGATTTCTGTTCGACGACGACCGGGCCATGACCCGGCTGGACATGTCCGAATACATGGAGAAGCACTCCGTGGCCCGGCTGATCGGCGCGCCTCCCGGCTATGTGGGTTTCGAGGAGGGGGGACAGTTGACCGAGGCGGTCCGGCGGCGGCCTTACGGGGTGATTCTGCTCGACGAGATCGAAAAGGCCCATCCGGAGGTCTTCAACGTGCTGTTGCAGATCCTGGACGATGGACGGCTCACCGACTCCCAGGGCCGGGTGGTCCATTTCAAGAATTCGGTGATCATTCTCACCTCCAACATCGGTTCCAGCCATCTGATCGCCGGCAGCGAAAACACGCCGGAGACCACCCGGGCCAGGGTGATGGGGGAGTTGCAGCGACTCTTCAAGCCGGAGTTTCTCAACCGGCTGGATGAGATCATCTTTTTTCACCGGCTGAGGCCGGAACAGATGGAATCGATCGTCAACATTCAGCTCAAGCGTTTGCAACAGTCGCTGGCCAAACATCGCATCACCCTGGAGCTGACCCCGGCGGCCATGGCCTGGTTTGCCCGGGAAGGGTTCGATCTGCATTACGGCGCCCGTCCCCTGAAACGGCTCATGCAGCGTCATTTGCAGGATCCGCTGGCGGAACGGCTGCTGGCGGGTCAGTGTCGTCCCGGCGAAACCGTCACGGCGGACGCGGATGAAAATGGCATCCGCTGGGAGTCGGCGTGAAAGCAAAAAAATGATTTCAATGGAGAGGTGAATCGTGCTACACTGCGCCAACTTCGGGATGTTGAATTTCAGACCCGGCGGCAATGCGGGACGCACGGCTGAAAAGGCGCCGCTTTGCGGCCTGCTGGGCGCGCGCGGGAATTGCTTTAGCAATTCCCTTTTGAAAAGCGCGCCAAAGGCAAAGTCCCAAGGGCTTTGCCCTTGGATCCCACCAGGGGGATAATCCCCCTGGACCCCTAT
>JADGAB010000077.1 GCA_015232245.1 Magnetococcales bacterium
GAAAGCGGTGAATGCTGCTCCAACCAGTTTCTCCTTGGTTTCTCCAGTCAACAATTCTGAAACAAAGACCGTAGCTGTTTTTAACTGGAATCCGAGTACTGACCCGGATGGGGGTCCGGTGAGCTATAATCTGCTGATTGCCAAGGATGACGCATTCCAGAATATCGTCTATCGTCAGGAAGAAATATTCACCACTTCGACCTTTATTGATGAGTCGGCCAAACTGGCTGATTTGACCAAGTACTACTGGAAGATTCAAGCGGTCGATGCCTATGGAGCTGTGAAGGAGAGTTCTGAATCTTGGAGCTTCACCACCAACAATACCAACGGGATTCCTGGAATTATCTACGGTATTGTAATGAGTGATATCGACTTCTCCCGTGTTGCTGGAGCTTTGGTCAAGGTAAATGATATCTCTGCTCTGACCAATGCGGATGGTACGTTCATTCTGTTGGCCAATGCTGGCAGTGCAGCACTGACCGGCAGTCACACGAATTACCAGAACGCTACTTTGCCCTCCATGGAGGTTAAATCTGGTCAATCCACACAGGTCATCATCACTCTACAGGAAAAACCGAATAATCCGCCGGTTCCGACAGTAAATATTTCCATTCACTCACATCGTGATGCGACAGGTACGGTTACGTTGAGTGGTACGGATGCTAATGGAGATACTCTTTCCTATTCCATTCAATCTCTTCCTGCTCATGGCAAGCTGTATCAGACTACGGATGGCATTACCCTCGGAAGTGAAATCACCACAATTGGAGCAATTATTACCAACTCATCTGGAAAGGTGATTCACGTGCCAAATCCTGGATGGTTTGGCACGGATAGCTTCAACTTTGTGGTATCTGATGGAAAATCAACTTCTGCATCCACTTCTTTATCGATTGCTGTTGAACAGGCTCAGGAGGGAATGCTTGTCATCACTGGTGTGGTTCAGGATGGAACCGGAAAGAAGGTTCCAGATTTGTGGGTTCATGTCTGGTCTCAGGAGCAATCCTATGGGGCCGGGACATCGACCTTGACCGATGGTTCTTATGCTATTCAGGTTCCAGTTCCTGCGACAGGAGTCACGAATTGGTATGAACTGAGCATCTGGAGTGAGGAGTATTTGGTTCCTGATTCTGTACTGGTGAAGGTGCAATCCAATGGTGTCGTTGGTTTCTACAATATTGATAGAACTCAAACATCTTCTGATAATACAAGAAGATTCAAACCAGTAGCGGGTTCAGCCATTAAAGAGGATGCTGCTGGTAAGGCTCAGGTAGATTTCACCTTGGGAACCGGGAATATCATCTCCGGTCGGGTGGTGAATGAGAACAATCAGGGGATGCCTTGGGTTTGGGTGGATTTCCACACCAAGGATGGCACCAAGTGGTATGGGGCACATACCAATGAGGATGGCTACTATCAACTCATGGTTGCAGCAGTCAAGGACTATGTTGGTGTAGTCTGGGGCGGTAAAGGTCAATACCGCACCACATTCTACAAGAATACGGCAAAAGAGGATGATGCTACCTTAGTCAACGCCTCTGCTGGAAATGTCACGGATATTGACTTCATGCTGAGTTCTGGTTCCAAGATTACTGGAACCATCTCTGGCTTGGCATCCGGTCAAAAGGTACTTCTCAGTGCTTGGTCAGATGGTGGGCATCAATTCGGCACCACTGAGGTGACTGGTACTGGAGCCAATCCAACCAACTTTGAGATATCTGGTTTGGCTCAAGCCAGTGATTACCGCTTGGAGTGGAGTTCCGTTTCTGAAGAGATTCCTGGAGGATTCTATGCTGGTGTGCCTGGAAGTGGCACAGCCTCCGGACCAAAGAGCTGGGAACATGCCACCTTGTTGAGCACCTTGAATAACAATGTCACGGGTGTGGATATTAATCTGACTGCGGTCAACACAAAAACTCTGACTGTCAAGATTGCGGGCGTGACTTCTGGGGACTCGATAAACGCCAATCTCTGGTCGCATAAATTGGATAAAGGTATTTGGAAGCAGGTTACATCCACTTCCACCGAAGTCGCGCTGGTCATGAAGGGGGTGGATTCGAGTGCTGATGATTATCGGCTCTTCATCGGTGGACCGGATGTGGCCTTCAAGGCTGGCCACTACAAAGGGGATGTGAGTGGAACCTCCATTCCCACCTCCACAGGTTCACTGGTTGGGTTTGACCGTGCCACCCTCATCAACATGTCGAGTGACCAGTTCGTCCATCTCAAGGTCAACAGTGGCCGTCAGTTGACTGTAACGGTCTCTGGACTGAAGAGTGGTCAGAAGGTATGGGTGGATGCCTTCTCGGAAACCACCGGCGCTTGGGGTGGCGGAGAGGTCAAATTCGGGGATGGACTGACGGACAAGGTAGTCATCAAGGGATTAGAATCAGCGGATGATTACCGAGTCTCCATTTGGGGTGACAAGATTCAGGGAGGTTCCTACGCTGGAGCTGGCAAGAGTTTGGGCACATGGGTGACTGCCGAACTGGTGGATTTGACTTCAGTCGATGCCAGCATAGCCATGGCTGTCTCTACTGGTCGGTCCATCTCTGGGACAGTCAGTGGATTGAAGAACAAGGAGTCCGCCTGGATTGATGCCTGGTCCAGCTCCACCTTCTCTTGGGGAGGCCAATCCGTTCAGTCAGCAGGTGGCACCGATAGCTTCACCATCACTGGTCTTGGTCAAGCGGCTGATTTTGAGGTTAAGTTCCAATCGGATGGCTATCTGTCCCAGAAGTATGCCAGCAAGGTAGATACCTCTACAAAGGATGCAACGGAGGTCAACTTCACGGCATCGACTGGAGGTTCCATCTCAGGGTCCATCACGGGGTTGAATCCGTTCGAGTGGGTGTCCGTAAATGCCTTTTCCCAAGGCGGAGATGCTGTCATCGTGGATGGGGTTATGGCAGACTCCAAAGGGTCTGCCACGTACACCTTGAAGGGAGTCCCAGCAGCCGATGACTATGTGGTTGGGCTGTGGCGTGGCAACAAGGGGATGTTCTACAGCACAACCGGTGCAACCCCGGTGTGGGACAACCATTCCAAGGTGTCGGTTAGCGGCGCCAATGCCACCTCGTCCATTGATTTCGATCTGACTGCAGCGGGCAATCTCTTTTACACCCTCTCCGGCACGGTGAGTGGTCTGCCCACGGATCAGGCGCAGGTGGTGGAGATTCATGCCTGGTCGGCCACTGCCGGGGCTGCCACCACGCTGACCGGCAATGGCGCCTTCAAGCTCGAAGGATTGCCCAGTGGCAACTACACGGTGGAGGTCTCCTCCACCGGTTACACCCCGCAGCGCACCGGAGCGGTAACGGTGAGCAACGGCGTGGTAAGCCAAGTCACCTGGACCACGGGCTGGAAGAACGTGGGCACCGTGGCGGTGACGGCCAACACCACTGGCTTGAACATCACCTTGTCCAAGGGCTACCACATCAAGGGTAGCGTCACCAACAGCGGAGCAGGTGTCGGAGGCGTCCTGGTGAATGCCTGGTCGGATACCGACAACGTGGGTGGCAGTGCGGTGACCAACTCCAAGGGTGAGTTCATCATCAAGGGTCTGCCGAACAGCGGCTATCGGGTGGATGTGTGGACGCCGGATGGCTCGGCCAGCAAGACAGTCGTGGTCAACGGCAGCAATATGGCCGATGTGGCGCTGCCGATCTCCAAAGCCGGCGGTCTGATCAGCGGCAAGGTGACGGACAAGAATGGGGGCATTGCCGGCGGTGCTTTGGTGATCGCCTATGACAAGAATGGGGCAGAGAAGGATCGGGCATTGAGTGACGCCAAGACCGGTGCCTATACCCTGGACGGACTGACCACCGGGGATGTCTATACTGTCAAGGCCTTCAGTTCCGCCAAGGCCAAGGCTGGCGAGTGGACCAGCGATTCAGGCTTTGCCAGTGGCACAGCCACGGCGGCCACTCCGGCGGCAACGTTGGATCTGGTGATGAATTGATGATTCGAGGCAAAGGGCCAACGTAACTTGGCTGTCTATTTTTTCTCCTGTCCGCATTGCGGAGCGGACAATAAACTCCCACTGGGCGTGGACTGGCGGCATACGACCTGTCAGGAGTGCTTGTCCGTGATGGGGCAGGAGAAAAATGCTTGTTCGAGCATCTCGGCTGTCAAACACAATGGCAACCACAAATGGCTTTGGGCCATGATCATCGGTGGCACCTTGTCATTGGGGGCGGTTTTCATGACTTGGAAGTCGGCGATTGAAAATGATGATCGGGACCGCCAAGCCACGATGCGGTTATCCGAGGAACCGTCCACAAGCACGATTGTCAAAAATGTCAGAGTGCCAGATTCAGAGATGCCTGTTTCACTTCCCTGGAAACCGATTGATCCCCAGGGAGAACGTGAAACGAATTGGGATCAGAGGATGGCCTTGGTGGATCAGCGTCTGAAAAGCGAAGATCCACGAGGTGCGCTTCAGGAATTGTATGATTTGTTAGGGTGTGTTGACATTCAATAATTTGATCTGTATTCTGTCTTGCAGGAGGTAGGACCATGGATCGATTTTTATTGCGTGATGACCAATGGGAACGGATGGTAAACCTCTTGCCAAGAAGGAGAGGCTATCCGGAAAAGAGGGCAGAGGACCATAGATTATTCATTGAGGCGGTCCTTTGGATTGCCCGTACTGGTGCGCCATGGCGCGATCTCCCACCAACCTATGGCCGGTGGAATAATGTTTATAAACGATTTTCTCGTTGGATCAAGAACGGAACCTGGGAGCGTGTCCGGCAAGCCGTTTCCGATGATGTCGATCTTGAAGCACTGCTGATTGACAGCACCATTGTGCGTGTTCATCAGCATGCTGCCGGTGCCCAAAAAAAAACGGACCTCAAGCTATCGGGCGTTCCAGAGGCGGTCTGACAACAAAGATTCACGCTGCAACGGATGCCTTGGGCAATCCGTTGAAGTACCTTTTGACAGGTGGTCAAGAAGCAGATATCAGCCAAGCGCATGCCTTGATTGAGGGATTTGCCCCAGAAATGGTGATTGCCGACAAGGGGTATGATGCAAATCACTTTGTGGAAGCGATTGAAGCAAAAGGAGCAGAGCCTGTCATTCCTCCTCGAAGCAATCGCCTCAATCCACGAGAATATGACCGCCATTGGTATAAAGACCGCAATCTCGTTGAAAGATTTTTCAACCGCATCAAACAGTTCAGGCGTATTGCGACTCGTTATGAAAAGCTGGACAAATGTTTCAAAGCCATGATTGGTTTGGCGTGCACCATGATCTGGCTTGAATGATACGATCAAATTATTGAATGCCAACACGCCCTAGCGCAATTTTCAGAAGATGAAAAATATCGGGTAATCCATGGAAGGATTCAACAGCACGTCTCTGACTATTCGAAACGGCTGGAAGGTTTGGGTGATTGGGTACAGTTATCTGACTTTTTTAAATTCCTGACCAATCTCGACCCTAAATATCCACCCTATGCGATCAAGTTGGCTCAGTACCAAATGGCGCTTGGTCATTACCAGGAGGCGATACAGGCTGTCAACGTACTGCAATATGATCATGACTGGAAGGCCCAAGCCGAAAAGATTGTTCGTGAGGCCAATCAGAAAGGGACATCCGTCGCCAAAGGGGATACCATGGTTCCATTGATCCCACATGGTTCTGGTTTTTTGGTGGATGTCATGATCAACCAAAAGGTGTCGGCCCGATTGATGTTGGATACAGGAGCAACGCTTTCAATTGTGACGGCAACCGTTGCCGAGCAAGTTAACCGATATGCCAGTTCTCAAGGAATATTTGAAACCATTCAAACTGCAAATGGGAGAGTTGAAATTCCCGTCGTGACCCTTGGTGAACTTGCTGTACAGAATCGTGTTCAATCCGCATTTCGGGTTGGCATCATCAAAGATGTAGAGTTTACCGGGTTTGATGGATTGCTTGGAATGGATTTCTTGAAAAATTATCAGTTTGTGATTGATCCGACCGATAAAAGACTTTATTTGTCAAATGTTATTTAGACATAATTTTACTGGAATAAAATCAAAAAAGTATTGTTAGTGACTAAATACCAATTTTTCAGTACCTTGAAGCACTTACAATCCTGTCTGATGCGCAGAACCATGCGCGTTACCAATGGTGAATGAAAATGAAGAAACATCGATCTCTGATCACATTCGATTGGGCCCTGAAACGGCTATTACGCAGTAAAGCCAATTTCGAAGTTCTTGAAGGGCTCTTAAGCGAACTGCTCATGACCGATGTGCAGATTATTGAGCTTCTGGAGAGCGAGAGCAACAAAGAAGATAGGCTCGATAAGTACAACCGGGTAGATTTGAAAGTCAAAAATTCCCAAGGCGAGCTGATACTGATTGAACTGCAATACGAACATGAATTTGATTACCTGCAGCGTCTTGTTTATGGCATGGCTAAGACGATCACGGAACATCTGGATGAAAGTGATGCCTATTCACAAGTTCCAAAAGTGATCTCTATCAGCATCCTTTATTTTGATATCGGCCACGGAAATGATTATATCTACCATGGCACCACATCATTCAAAGGTCTGCACATGAATGATGAACTGGTTTTGAACGAAGGCCAGAAAAAACTGTTCAGCCGTCAAACGGTTCAGGAAATTTTTCCGGAATTCTATCTAATCAAAGTAAACAGATTTGATGATTTAGCACATAATACCCTGGATGAATGGGTGTATTTTCTCAAGAATGGTGAGATTCGCGAAAATTTTACAGCCCGAGGTCTGGCCAAGGCCAAAGAGATTCTGGATGTCCTGAAACTCCCAGAAGCTGAACGGCAGGCGTATGAGCGGTATAAGGAGGATCTTCACTTCCAGGCAAGCATGGTGGAGTCCACTTGGGTTGCTGGTAAAATGGAAGGACGAGAGGAAGGACGAGAGGAAGGACGAGAGGAAGGACGCCAGGAAAAGGCCGCGTCCATGCTTTTGAAACAGATGCGTCGCAAATTTGGCCAGACACCAGACTGGGCGACCGAAAAGGTGACAACGGCGAATATGGAGCAGATCGACGTATGGAGCGAGAACGTCCTATTCGCAAACTCCGTGGACGAATTGTTCGCCGACCGGCCATGACCCGGCAAAGGCCTGCTCCTCACTTATCCCAGATTCTCCATTCTCCGGAAACGTGGCGAAAAGTTTTCATGACTTGTCCTTGCCACGCAAGCCGGAGTCGAAATACGGGTCCGCAGGTAGCCGGTGGCGCAGAGGAGAAATTCCGACGCGCCACAAAAAAGCCTTTGTAGATCAAGCTGATTTGCAAACGCTGCATCAATTGGCTACCCAAGGCGTTCGCAAACTTTTTCTCCAACCCGTCACGGGTCTGTTACACTTCGTCACAGAGAATGAGTTTGACGGTGTATCACATGCTCCACCAATTAAAGTCATTAAGAAAGTCTCAAAATTAAAGCCGCCTACCAGGGCGGCTTTTTTTCGTTAAAAAAGTCCAATGTTTCAAAGGCGTTAGCCGACTGAGTTTGAAATTTCTTTTGGTTTCAACCTGGACCTACGCACACCGAAAACCGCGTTCCCATTCTCTCTCGACCCGAATTCTCCAAAACCTGTGGACCAGACCCCTTCTGGTCCACAGCCTGAGGACCAGACATTTTTCCTGCAATATCAATGAATGCTCTGGTCCACAGCTTCAGGACCAGTTTGATGGGGTATTTGCTTCCAGAGAAGGCTGGGAGAACAGGGAAAACTCTGGTCCGGTCGAGGGATCTTCAGGGTCATCACTGCTCCTTCGCAACCATTGTCGACAGCGCCCCGACGTGAACGCCCGACTTGCGCCCCCATTCGCGCCCGGCAGCCAAGCAGCACCTGGGGTCACCCAACTTCCAATTCCTCCATCTCTCCTCCAGCTTTCAGATGATCCAGAACCCAGTTTGGCCTGCGCCCCCTGCCACTCCATGTCTGTTCTGGAAAGATAGGGTCTTGATACTTGAACGGCACCACATCGCTTTGGTTGTTCCTGGAACGTTCGCTCTTCCGATCTTCATTGCGGACTGGAATCCGGGGATCCACTTCCTTCCGAACACTCTTTTTCCGCTCGGCATCAATGACAGATATGCGCTCGGGTTCCTTGACTGGCGTCGGTTTGGCCATGGCAGAGCTGCGTTTTGGGACCGTAACCGTCTTTGGCTTTTCCACAGCAGGCTTGCGTTCTGGCACCTGAGCCAGCGTCTTGACAGAGGTCTTGGCTGGTGTCTCGGTTGGAGTCTTGAGCGGAGTCTTGGCCGAGGTTTTGGCCAGTGTCTCGGTTGTGGTCTTGGCCTGAGTCTTGGCTGGGGTCTTGGCTGGGTTCGGCTTCACAATTTTTGCCGATGTCCGTGGGACTTCCAACTCAACACTCCCTTCCGCCATATCGAGGCCAAAAAGCTGGGAGATGTCATCGGTTTCGAGCAGCCTGCCAGCTTCAGGAGCCTGTTTGGCCAGCGGAACGGCAGTATCCATGTGGGCCAGCAGGTCCGTGTGATTCACCTCTCGAAGAAGAAACAAAAGCTCTGGATGTTCATCGAACCGGGAACCAATGCCGTACAGCACCGCCGCGATATGCTTGCACATGGAGGCATAATCGGGACAACTGCAAGAGAACTTGATCTCAGACGGTTTCGGGAACAGCCCGTTGTCCTGACGACAGAGCCGATCCATAACCCCCTTGTTGAAGCGACCCTGCAACAGTTCCACCAGGGAATCAATGCCAGCCGAGCAATCCGCACATAGGGCCCGCCACACAGCCTGCGGCAATGCGGCAACACTGACCTTGACCTGGTAGATGGACGATCCGCTGACGATTGCCCGTACTTCTTTGGACGCAATCTGCAGGTCAATCACCGAACCATTGCGAACATAGGTGCGACCACGTGGCAAGCGGTTCTCGTAATCCTGGTAGCTCTCAAGATTGGCGCACCACGCCTTTCCCCAGAAGGTGGTGGCGATCAACCGACCTTCGATGACGACCGGAGCCACAGGTTGGCCCTTCTTGCGCATCTTTTCCACCTCGCGCATGGCCTTCCTGCGGCGTTCCGCGACCGGGACATAGGGTGCCCATCCTCCATCTCCATAGCGCGACATGATTTCACTCCTCCATCACCGCGTTCAAATCGAAGGCGATCAATTTCAACAGCGCGTCGTCCTCCATTTCCGTCACATTGATTTCACCCGAACCACCCAGCAGATCCTCCGTCAGTGCCTTCTTGGATTCGATCAGGGCATCGATTTTTTCCTCAAGTGTACCTTGGCAAACAAATTTATGCACCAGAACATTTTTCTTCTGCCCGATGCGAAAAGCCCGGTCGGTGGCCTGATTTTCCACTGCCGGATTCCACCATCGGTCAAAATGCACGACATGCGATGCGGCGGTCAGGGTCAGGCCCGACCCTCCTGCCTTGAGCGACAGCACAAAAAAGGGCACGGTCTCATCTTCCTGGAAGGTTTTTACCAACTCTTTGCGTCTCTTCACCAAGGTTTCGCCATGCAACACCAAACCGGGTCGACCAAAGATTCTCCCTAGGAAATTCTCCAGAGGTGCCGTTGTCTCACGAAACTGCGTAAAGACCAGCATCTTCTCTTGGCGCGCTGCCACTACTTCGGCAATTTCCCGCAGACGGGCAAACTTGCCGCTCTCCTCCTCTGCCCAAACAGAGTCGTTCAACCATTGGGAGGGATGGTTGCATATTTGTTTCAAGCGCATCATGGTCGCCAGGATCAGACCCTTGCGCTGGATGCCATCGGTCCCTTCCTGCAGTGCTTTGGCCAGTTCCGCCACCGTCTGGGTATAAAGGGCAGCCTGTTTGCGGCTCAAGGTGCAGTGCGCCTTGACCTCGATTTTGTCCGGCAGATCCGCGATGACCGATTTGTCCGTTTTCATCCTCCGCAGAATGTAAGGGCGCACCAACTCCCGCAGGGGACCATAAGGATTGTGCTCCCGTTCTGTCAGTCTCTTGGCGTAGCCGCTGAATTCCTTTAATGTTCCCAGAAGTCCGGGGTTGATGAAATCGAAGATCGACCACAGATCCCCCATATGGTTCTCGACCGGGGTGCCGGTCAAGGCGATGCGTGCCCGTGCCTGCAGTGCCTTGGCGGCCTGGGTCTGTTTGGCCTTCGGGTTCTTGATGGCCTGCGCCTCATCGATCACCACCAAGTGCCAATATACCTCCGCCAGGACCGGCAAGCGCAGGAGAGTGCCATAACTGGTGATCGTGAGGTCAATTCCCTGGAACCGCTCTGGCGGCAACGCCTTCATCTGCTCAATCGGCATGGCCGAAGGATGCACGATCAGGGCAGTCAGGCCGGGGGCAAAGCGTTCCATTTCTGTTGCCCAGTTGGCCAGCAAAGAGGCCGGAGCAACCAGAAGGCTTGGTTGCTTCAAGCCACCTTTTTGCCCCTGTACCAGCAGCAAAGAGAGAATCTGGATGGTTTTCCCAAGGCCCATGTCGTCGGCAAGGCAGGCTCCCAAACCAAGCCCGCTCAACAGGTGCAGCCACTCCACACCCGCCCTCTGGTATGGACGCAGTGTTCCTTGCAAAGCGGGACCAGGATCGACTCCTGCGCCACTGGGGCTGCGCAAGACTTTCAGAGTCTCGGCCAGCCAAGGCCCGGCAGTCACCTTCGACCACTCCGTTCCAGAAGCAGTCGCACGGTCATCAGACAATGCGGTTCCAGACAACATGCGCATGGCTTCGGCAAACGTCAGGCCACTCTGCGCTGCCAGGCGTTCCGCCTCCTGAAACTGCCGCATGGTTTGCTCCATGCGCTCGCGATCCACCTCCACCCATTGGCCGCGCAACAAAACCAGGGAATCGGTGCCCGCCAGGAGCAGAGCGATCTCTTGAGGATCCAGAGGCTCACCATCCAGCATCACCTCCATGCGAAAATCAAGCAGTCCGTCCAGACCCACTGCAGAGGGAGCTTTCGCCCCGACCACCGCCGTCACCTGGGGTCGTGCCGGACGGTTGGCCCGCCACGTGGCAGGCATGCGCACCACCACACCGGCGGTTTCAAGCTCCGGCACACTGGAGAGAAACTGCGAGGCTTCGCCGGGACTCCAGCGCAACGGATGAAAGATCTCTCCGGCATCGACCATCGCCTTCAACCAGGGACACCGTTCGGTGGCCCGTTGCACCGGCACCAGCAAAGAGAGGAGTTTGTCCCGGTTCTTCACCCCGGCATATTCGCGCAAGGCCTGTCCAAGTGGTACATGCTGGGCTTTGGCAGCGGCTGAGAGGCGAGTTGTGTACGTGGCCATGAAGGCGAAAGGTAATTCCGGGTCGCGCCGATTTTCCGCCAAATTGAAATGCACCCGCCCGACCAGATTCCAGACAGGATTCATCCCCTGGAGAAAGGTCTGTAAATCCGATCCTGCCTCCGCAAGGGACGAGGCAAAAGCGGCACCGATCTTTCCCCACAGTCCGAGCAGAACCTCCTCATTCAGATACTCCCCCCCAGGCATCAGGGGAGCCGCCAAAACCAGAGAGATAAGGTCACTGTCAATCGGTGGTGGCACCTCGACAAATTGGTCCGAAGCACGCAGACAAAGCCCACCCACATAGCGGGCAGCAAAATCACGCCACCATCCGAACACGGGGGGCAAGGTTCGTCCCACCTCGCCTGCACCAAGCCGCATCAGGCCATAGCCAGCCCCGTGAGAGAATGCCTGGATCAATCGTGCCGCACCGGCCTCATCCAGGGAAGGCGAATCTTCGGCTTCCTCCAGAACAAGATTTCCTTGCGGCGTCAGACGAAGTCCAAGCTGTAAATGCCCGCTCATGACGGTTGTGGCTGAGCAATGTAATTTCAAGGGTTTTCCATCGTAAAGTTCTTGAATAAGCCATTATTAAACTTTCAGTCTTTCCATAAAGACCACTCCCTACTTGTCGCCTCCCCGCGACATGGATATCCCAGTCCGTCGTCAAGAGGAGTGAGATACCTTTTTCTTCCCCAATACCAGCGGGCTGGACCGAAACACCACCACCTTCCGGGCTATGATCTCGATGGGTTCTCCGGTCTTCGGATTCCGCCCTGGCCGGGAACGCTTGCTGCGTACGTCAAACACCCCGAAGCCCGACAGCTTCACGGTCTCGCCCTTCTCCATTTCTCGAACGATGGTCTCGAACACCTGCTCGACGAGTGTGGTCGAACGCGGCATGCTCAAACCGCTGTTTTCGTGGACAGCGGCAACCAGATCGGCTTTAGTCGTGGTAGGCATCGTTCCAATCGATTCAGGGCACAAGGGGGATCATGACCGCGACCCATCAAAAACGTGTCGTGTGGACCACGCCATCGTTTAGCGAGGGGTTACTTTGGAATGATAATGCGCCCAGGGATGGATGGAAAGCTTGAAAAGAAATTTTGCGCAGGACCGGACGTCCTTGCAGGCGTCCGGTCCTTGGTCATGTGGGTGGTTGCGCATCTGCATCTGCATGGGGATGCTTGATTTCCGATTTTCAAATTCTGTCCCGGCGATAATGATATGTACGTGCATTTATACTCATTTTCTACAAAAATAATTAACAAGCATTAATGCGCAATGCAATACTATAAGAAATATTAAGAAATTTTCAGTTTACATACTGTTTCTTCTAAGTAATCACAATCCATGCGCAAAAACAACTTCAAAAGAAAATTTATGCTCTTACCTTACCGCTTTTCTCTATGTATTTGATATTTAAGGCAATTTTTCAGACCAGTGTTCGATCCCTGCTTGTACCACCAATTAAAGTAATTAAGAAAGTCTCCAAATTAAAGCCGCCTTCCAGGGCGGCTTTTTTTCGTCTAAAAAGTCC
>JADGAB010000078.1 GCA_015232245.1 Magnetococcales bacterium
TGGCGAATGTCGATGAGAATGCCGTCGGGAATGTCGATGAATCCCAGGGCCCGGGCGACATTGACGTTGGAGACCATCGAACGGCCATTGAGCAGCACCTTGCGGTTGACGCTGGCGGCGGCGTGCATGGCCTGCTGAATGCGCTGGATGTTGGAGGAGAAGGTGGCCACCACCAGCCGTCCCCTGGCCCGGGGAAAGAGCCTGGCGAACTCCTCGCTGACCGTCTGTTCCGACACCGTGGCGCCGGGACGGTTGATGTTGGTGGAGTCGGAGAGCAGGGCCAGAACCCCTTTCTCTCCCAACTGGGCAAAGGAGTAGAGATCCGTGGGCCGGTCGTTGACCGGCGTGTGATCGATCTTGAAATCACCGGTGTGGACAATGGTCCCCAGAGGGGTGCGGATGGCCAGGGCCGAGGAGTCCACGATGGAGTGGGTCACGTGGATGAAGGTGATGTTGAACGGACCTGCCTGGATCGGCTGACGGTGTTTCACCTCGATCATTTCCGCCTGACCCAGCAGGCCGTGTTCGCGGAATTTCCCTTCCAGAAGCCCCAGAGTCATGGCGGTGCCGTAGATGGGGGCTTCCAGCAGAGGCCAGATGAACGGCATGGCGCCGATGTGGTCCTCATGGCCGTGGGTCAGAACGATCCCCACGATCCGGCTGCTGTTTTCGATCAGGAAACGGGCGTCTGGAATGATGAAATCCACACCCGGGGTCTCCGGAGATGGAAAGGTCAGACCACAGTCCACCACCAACAGCTTGTTCTCATAGCCGTACACCATGAGATTCATGCCGATCTCCCCCAGTCCGCCCAGGGGCATGATCTCCAGGGGGATCGAGGGTTGACGGCTCATTCCCCGGTCTCCTGATCGGAGGTGGAAGCGGTCTCCAGAGCGCGTTTCCGCTCGATGCCCCGCCCAAGAAGAATGGCGATTTCATACATCAGACACATGGGTACCGCCAGCATGATCTGGGAGATGGGATCCGGAGGGGTGATGATTCCGGCAACCACGAAAGAGAGCACGATATTGTATTTCCGTTTGTCCACCAGTATCTTGGTGGATACAGCGCCGGTCTTGATCAGCAGCAGCAGGGCGATGGGCATTTCGAACACCAACCCGAAGGCGAGCATGAGGGTCATGATCAGCCCGAGGTATTCCGAGATCGACGGCATGGCGGCGATGTCGGGAGTGGCGAAGCTCAGGAAATATTTGAACGCCATCGGAAAGACGAACAGATATGCCATGGATGCGCCCAGAAAGAACAGGGCGGGGGTCATGAGCAGGAACGGCAGAAAGGACTTTTTCTCGGACTCGTACAACCCCGGGGCCACGAACAGCCACACCTGGGTCAGGATCACCGGCAGGGCGAGCACGAAACCGGCAAAGGCGGAAACCTTGAGGTAGGTGAAAAAGGCTTCATGGAGGCCGGTGAAGATCATTTTGTCGTTCGGCCCCATGAGATCCTTCAAAGGACGGGTCAGAAAGGCGAAAATCTCCTCGGAGAAGCCCCAGCACAAAAGAAAACCGACCATCATCGCCAGCACGGCAATCAGCAGACGGTTGCGCAGTTCGGTCAGATGCGCCAGCAGGGGCGCGGTATCGGTTGGTCCCATCATGAGCGGGTCGGGTCATTCCGGTTGGTGGCCGTCGGAGTCTCTCCCGCGGCGGGTGGGGTGGCGGTGCCGGGTTTGGGGGATTCGGTGGGTTTGGCCGGATCGTTGTCTAACAGGTTTTGGATCACGGATTGGGGAGAAGGCGGATTGTAATGGGAACCCTCCCGCATTCTGGCTTCCAGGTCTTCCATGCGCACGCTGTCCCGGAGTTCGGCGACGATCCGTTGGACCTGACGGATCAGACGCCCCAACCCGCGCGCCACCTCCGGCAGTTTGTCCGGACCGATGACCAGCAGCGCCACCACCAGAATAATGAACAGTTCCAGCCAACTCATACCAAACATCGGTCACGACTCCGTGGAGAGGGGGATCAGGTGGGATCCCGTTTGACCTGGCCTTCGATGGTCTGGCTGGCGGCGGCGATTTTCTCTTCCGGCTTCGTGGTGTCGTCCACGGGCGGATCCTTGTCACCGCTCATGGCGTCCTTGAAACTTTTGACGCCCTGGCCCAGATCCCGCATGACCGAAGGGAGTTTGCCGGCGCCGAAGACGACCAGGACGATCACCAGGATGATCAACAAGTGAGAGGTTCCCAATCCCATGAAATGGCACTCCTAGCTTTGAGTTATGGTTGTATGGCGTCGGATCGGATGTTTGCAGGGGATGCATTCGTTATCAGGCTCTCTTTCCCATCATTATTCCCATGATACCTGAATGCGCCACCACACACCAGGATTCCTGGTGGCGCATCGTCACGGCGGACCGATCTGGGCCAGTCCCTGTTCAACGGTTTTGATCGCCTTGGATCCGGGTGGCAGCAGGGGCAGCAGCCGCTTCCAGAGGGTGCGGGCCTTCTCCCGGTCCCCGGCGCGCAGGGCCACGGCTCCCAGATACCACAGGGCGTCCGGATGGTCCGGTTGTCTGGTCAGCAGGGCCTCCAGACGCTGCGCGCCGGAGCGCTGCAGGCGGGAATCCGGACTTTGCAGTTCCAACTCCGCCAGGGCGATCACCGCGTCGATCTCTTCGGGGTGCCGGGAGAGGATCTGTTCGTAGGCGGCCAGGGCGTCGTTGACCCGGTTGAGCACCACATAGGAACGGGCCAGACGCATCCAGCCCTCGATGTCGTCCGGGTTGGACTGAAGGCGTTGCGCCGCCTGCTCCACCATGGTGGCGATCTCGTGGGGAATGGCCGGGTTGGAGGCCGAGCCCGGGGCGATCTCCCGGGGAGTGCCCAGAAACAGATAGAGCCCGCTGGTGATCACTCCGGCAAACAGGATCACGGCCACTCCCATGGCCATGTCCAGAGGGCTTTTCTTCGGATCGACCGGGGCGGTCCCGTTCGGGATGGAGCCGGTGGCCGTCAGGGCGTCCTGCCGGGTGAGGATTTCCGCCAGTTCCTGTTCCAGAGAGGCGCGCAGGGCGCTGCTCTCGCCGGCGCGGCTGGATTCCAGTTCCAGCTCCTTCAACTGCATCAGCACTCCATCCCGCCATGCGGCCAGTTCCTCCCGGGGATCCCCCTCCAGGCCGACGGGCATGGGCTCCCGGCCACGGCGGGTGAAGACCGGATAAAACACGCCCGCCAGCGTCACGCACAGAATGGCAGGCAGACTCCAGATCCAGCTCATCGGGTGTTGTCCTCTGGGATGGTTGCATTCAAATCGGAAGTTGCGTCCGGATTCTTCGGGGATGTCGCGAGTTTTTGCCGATTGGGATGCAGAAAGTAAACACGACAGGTATTGCTGCACATCCTGCTACAGTTCTTAAAAATGGAGTACTCTCCATATCTTCCATAATTTTCTTTATGCCTGTCTTGGATGATTGAATTCCATAACTTGTTTAGCATCACGATATCCAGTCCGTGTCCGGTGATTTCAAATCGCTGGGTGATAGGCGTGGTGCTGGAGACGTGCGCCTGTTCAGGTACAGGGTCGGAGGTGTTGCATTGCAAAATAAGATCCATCAACAGCAGGCGACACATGCGGATGATGGCCCGGTCATAGCCGGTGAGGAATTCTTCCAGGACAATTCCGGACCAGAATACCATTTTCATGTATTCGATTTCTTTTGGTGTTACCTTGTATTCACTCAGATAACCTGCCATACAGGAAGATGTGCGCTTGTAGATATAGGACTTGTTGATATTGATTACATTGAAAACATGAATGGTTTTTTTCAGGACAATCCGTCCGTCCGTGATGCCCAGATCTTCGCCAATTTTGTTGATGAAGTTTTTGGCGCTTTGCGGGGGTAGGGTGGCGTAGTAGGCTTGATCTAAAATAGTTTTTTTATTAAAATAGTTTTCGATCTGGACAATCGCAAACCGGACCATGCTGGTATAATCTTTGGTGGCCGCCTGAAACATCTCTCTCATCTGTCTGGCCATGACCAGTTGCGGAGAGGGGATCGGGTCCACATTTGCCGGGTTGGACATTACGCGGTTCCTTTTCTGAAAAGAATCTTCAGAATCATGTCATCGATATCAGGGGTGTCATTGTCGGATTTGTTCATCGATCCCACCAGGGAACCATGCTTGTTGAGTAAATGTTTAACAGGTTTGGAATTTCCGTTGGTGACCGGATTTTCGTCCGTTGGGTTGGCCGGTATGCTGGCAATAAGATGTTCATAACCGGTCATCATATCGCCATCAGAAATTGAGATATCGAAATCACCTTTCATGACTTTCTTTTCAATCTTGACGAACTGGTTGTATAGGTCCATGATATCCTCTGATCTGTGTGATTCGAATACAGTAAATTTGTATCAATCCCGGAAACATCCGTCAGAAGAAGACGGCTTCTTGAACCGTGGGTGAACAGTGTTGTGGAACATCCTTATGATGTGGTGATTGTGTGTTTGCGGCGGGACGAGACAGAATGGATTTTTCTTGGGAACGCTGGGGCAAATGCTATTAATGTAAATTTGTCTCTGCATTGCGCAAAATCTCGATGAAACAAGAAGCATCAAACACGGTATTTCGAAACGTTTTTCTCACTATAGACGATCTGATTGTTGGTGTCAATATCCCTTCATTGTCAGCAGGGAAGGGATGTTGTCTCAGGATTGTGCATCCTGATGGTGCGCAGACCGGGCAGAAGTTCCTCCATGGCCGCCATCAGTTCCGCTTTGAGGGGGTCGGATGGGACCGGGTGGGGATCTCGCAGGGCCTCCTCCAGGGATTTGGCCGCCTGATGGAGCCTTTTGGCGCCGATGTTGCCGGAGGCCCCTTTGAGCCGGTGGAGCAGTCGTCGGGCGTCGTCGATGCGCTGCGCGTCCAGAGTGGCCAGGATGGTGTCGCTGTCGCCTGCGTGCTCGTCGAGAAAATTGGCGATCAGTTCCGTGTAGAGACGGGTGTTGTTGACCACCCGCTCCAGTCCGTCCGCCAGATCCAGACCCGCCACCCGGGGCAGGAGGGGGAGGTCCGGAGGGGATGGCTCCGGGGTGGTCTCCCGGAGGGGATGAAAGCCCCAGGCCCGCAGCCGGGAGTGCAGCTTCTCCCCGTTGACCGGCTTGAGGATCATCTCTGTCCCGCCCTCTTGGTGGGGGTCTCCCCGCAGGGCGCGCTCCTCGCCGCTGATCAGCAGAACCACCACCCGCTCCCGGGGAGGAATTCCCCAGCCCATCTCCAGCTCCCGGATGGCGCTCAGGGCGTCGTCGCCGTTCAAAGCCGGCATGTGCCGGTCCAGGCAGATCAGATCGTACGGTTCAGCTTCGATCGCGGCCATCTCGAAGGCCTCCAGCGCCTCCGCGCCGTCCACCACCAGATCGCACAGGCCCCAGTCCGACAGATACTGATGCATCAGCAGCCGGTTGTTGCGTTCATCGTCGGCAATCAGGATTCTCATGCAACCGCCATCTCCTCCTTTGCGCCATCCGCGTCCGGGTGGGTCCCGTGGCCGAGGTTGGCGTCAAGGGTATGTTAATCCGGTCCCGCGGCCAGGTCTACCAGGAAATCTGAAATCGCTTCAGACCGGCTGCCAGAGGAGCCAGGAGCTCCTCCGGGGCGGGGCGGGGCGGATTGGGGTCCCATGGTCCGTGGGCCAGCAACGCCGTGATCTCCGGGGGTGTGGTCTCGAACAGAAGTGCTGCTGCCCGCTCCCGTTCGGGCTGCAGGGCAGCCGTGGCCGGAGCCGGGGGCATCATGAAGGAGGCGTTCATTCCGACAAAAGATCCATTTCCAGTTGACGGGGGGTCGGGAGCGGTCGCAAGGGCGTGTCGTGTCGGTGGGGCTTGAGCCGGAAGGCCCGGTCCAACAGGTACCCGAGCACCGCCGGACCCCGTTGACCGAATTCGGTGGGGGCCAGGGTCTCCAGCAACCGGTTGCGGGTCTCCCGCAGGGTGGCTTCGTCGTGTTCCGGTCGGACCTCTTCCCGGATGCGGGCGCGCAGCTCCTTGAGGAGTTTGTTTTCCAGAGGCTTCGGGATCCGGGCCGGCGAAAGCCGCACCCCCTGCAACGGCTCCAGGGGACGCCGGGAGGAGGGGATGGCCAGCAACCCCTGGATCATGGCCGCGGTCGCCGGATCCTGTTCCTGCAACGCCTCTCCGGCGGACAACAGCCGCTGGAAATCCTCGTCCGTCAGCCGCCATGGCTGGTTCTCGCACGCCCCCCGGACCCGATAGGCGGTGAATACCGTCTCCTCCGGCCAGCGTTTCTCCGCCCCTCGGCCATAAAGCGCCAGCAGCGTGTAGCGTTGCGTCAGGGTCAACGCCTCGCAGAGCAGACGGGATTCGCTCAGGTCCAAAGGCAATTTCGACCCGTCGCGGAAGTAACCCGACAACAAAGTCACCGCTTCGGTGACGCTCTCCGACTGCTGCGGGTAGGCGCGCACCACCACCCCGGCGATCATCACCAACTCCTCTTGAGAGGCCGGCAGGGCGTCCGCCCGGATCAGATCCCGGCGGAAACCGTCCAGAATCAAGGCGGGTACACGCAGGGCGGAGGCCTCCAGAAAGGCCTTGACCGCATGCAGCGCCTTGCAGGAGGCCTGTCGGCGCCCCTCCTCCAGAATCTCCTCCCCCCGCTCCGGATCCCCGGCCAGAAACTCCAGCATGGCGGTCAGCAGTCCCAGAGGCTGGGACTCCTCGGTGCGCAGCCGTTCCGCCCGCAGCAGTTCCCGGCGGGCCACGGCGAACTGGCCCTCTGAAATCCGCTTGCGGGCGTGCTGCAGATGGGCCGACAGACGGGATGCGAGAATTTCCGTATTCTCCGGATTGAGTTTCTGGATCCGGCGCGCCATCCCCGAAGCCTTCTTGAAACTTCCCTTTTCCATGGCCGCGGCCATGGCCAGGGTCAGAATCTCCTGGTTTTCCGGAAACCGCCTGGCCGCCTGGTCCGCCAGACGGTGAAAGGCGGTTCGCTCCCGTCCCAGCCGGTTGCGGATCTGCAACATCTCCAGCCAGACCGACTGGAGTTCCGGATCGTATTCCAGGCTCTTTTCCAGATATTGCAGAATCTGCGGCGTGGAAGGATGGGACTCCTTCTGTTCCAGATGGGCCATGCGCCGGAGGATCAAGGCGGTTTTCAACCGTTTTTCCGGGGTGTCCGGCCCGTTTTCCAACAAAAGAGCGCATTTGCGCCAGTAGCCGATGGCCTTGGCCAAAGAGCGCTGCCGTTCGTGGTGCAGGGCGAACATCCGTTCCCGTTCGAACTCTTCCAGAGGTCCGAACCGCTTTTCAAAGGTGATCCGCTCTTCCAGACACTCCGGCAGCAGTTGGATGCAGGCCTGACGGAGGTGGGGCCGGGGCAGCAGTTCGCCTTGATCCAGCAGCAGACCCAGCAGGCGGGCCGGTTGGGTGGCCCGCTCCAGTTTGGCCAGCAGACGCAGCCACTTCTCCTGCGCGCCGCACAGCCGGGCCGCGGCGCTCCGCTCCTCCGTGGGCATGGAGATCATCTCGGCCACCCGCTCCCGGGGGGGGAGCGCCCGCGCCCGCGCCGCCACAGCCAGCGGGGCATAGGGGGAGATGTCCGGGATCTCTTCCAGCAGGGCCAGAATCTTTTCCGGGGCGCTTTCCGGAATCAGCAGACTCTCCAGAATCCGTCGGCAGGGGTAAAACGGGGAGTCCACGTCAATGCCCGCCAGTTGGGTCCGGACCGTCAGATCCTCCCGACGCTGCAGGGCCGCCATGGCGGCAAGAATGGCCTGGGATTGTTGCCACGGGAAGAGGTTCCAGGGGGGGAGCTGCCGGGATTCGGGATCGGCGGTCAGACAGACCACGGCAAACAGCTCCCGGGTCAAAGACCACAATCCTGGATGATCATAACGCAACACCGCTTCATGGGTCATGAAGTGGCGCACCCCCTTGGGATACTGGCGGGCGTTGATCATCCAGACCAGCGGCGTGGCGGGATGGATCGGGGCGTCGGTTCCCTGACGAATGGAACGCTCCCACAACAAGAGCGCCTCCTTGAACATCCCCCGGGCGGCGATCTCCCGGGCCCGGTCCAGCAGGGACTCCCCGGGTTCGTCCCGGACAGGCGGGGTCTCATCCGGAGCGCGCAGCCGTTTGCTCAAGGTCTTTTTGACCATGAGCCGTCCTTCCGGACGGGGCGATTCGCACTCCGAACGTGCTTCGCACGACGCGGTGGGCATGGTTTCCATGGCGGAAGGGGCAACTTTGTGCTTTTTCAAGGGTTCATGAGGCCATTCAGACCCTTTGAAGTGTTGGGTCAGTTGCTTACATGAAAAAGTCGTGCCAAAGTCCAGGAATGTCAGGAGGAAAAAGCGCCCTCTTGTCGCAGGAGAGTTTGAGAGAAGGCGAGCAGATCGTTCAGTCGCTCGGCGATGATGACCACCAGGGTGGGCAGATGGACAGTCAGACAGTCGTGAACCGCGATGTTGCCAAAGCCTGCCATGCGTTGCAACGACCCGGCCAGGGCCGGATCGATCCGACCCTCCCGGGCCGGCAGGGCAAAGAGCTCCCGGGAACCCTGGGGCAGCCCCAGGCGCTCCCGGCGGATCAGGTGATGGCCCAGATCGATGGCGGCCTGACAGCCCCTTTGAATGTTGAGAATCGCCGCGTCCTGACGGGTAGAGTCCGCCTCGAAGGTGGCCGGTTGTTTGGCGTACTCCTCCCGGGCGCGGGTCATGCAGCGTTCGATGATGGCCGTCTCGTTGAGCAGAACGTCATCGGGCATGAATGGTCCCTTCCCGCTGGATCCGGAGCGTAAAGAGGGGCGCGGGCCTCGTCCTCATGCCAGATGGAGTCGCCCGTCTTTCACCACCGAGGGGATCTCTTGCAGACCCGCCCCCCCGGCGGGCTCCAGACACTGGCCCGAGGCCAGATCAAAGGTCCAGTTGTGAACGCGGCACTCCACCGTCTCGCCGTGATCGGTTCCCCGGCACAGGTTGGCCTTGGAGTGGGGACAACGGGCGCTGTAGACCTTGGCGGTGTCCGGCGCGGCGCGAAAGACGATCAGGTTCATCCCCGGCCTTTGCAGACAATGCATGCGCTGCAGGGGAAACTCCTCCAGTGCGCCCAGCAGATTGTCCGAGACCGCCGCAGGCGCGGCATCGGGGATTTCCGGCAGCAGATCCATCTCCCGCATGATGTCGATGGCGTCGAGCACCTTGTTGAGCCCGGCGGCGGGAAAGGCCATCAGCACCGCGTCCAGGATCTCCTCCCGGCTGGCGCCGGCCTTGAGGGCCTTGGGGGCGTATTGCCGCAAGCCCCGCTCC
Source organism: Magnetococcales bacterium (assembly GCA_015232245.1). Classification (GTDB taxonomy): domain Bacteria; phylum Pseudomonadota; class Magnetococcia; order Magnetococcales; family Magnetaquicoccaceae; genus Magnetaquiglobus. Next base: position 9,288 of record JADGAB010000078.1, read on the forward strand.
GTGCCCACCGTCACCTTGGTGACGATCTGGATCAGATGGCGGGTTTTCTCGTCCAGAGCCTGCACGCTGTGTTTGTAGAATCCCAGCAGATGGGTGGCGGCGTCGGGACGGGCTTTGGCCAGATAGGTGAGTGCCTTGGACATGCGGTGATCCTTGAACTGGAAAGTTGGCGGACGAACATCAAACCGGAGTGCAGATGACAGATTACCCCGGCTCGGGAGGGGATTCAACCATCAGCCAGTGGGCGGAACCGGATTTGGCCGCAGCCGGCGAGGTGGCCAGGGTGAAAGGAATCCCCGGCTCCCCGGCCCGGGCCGAACCGATGGGCAGACGCAGTGCCTGCATGAGTTCTCCCGCCCGGGGGGTGATGCCCAGGGCTTGCCGGGAGCCATCCGGTTGCAACAGCTCCGGCACACCCGAAAGAATGTCCACCCCGGAGTTTTTGTACTCCAGCACCCGCAACTCCTGGAAATAACGGAACGCCCCCAGATGCAGCGGGGCCACCAGTCCTTCGAAAAGAGTTTTGGGGTCCGGGACCTCCACGTCCGGATGGACGCGCCGGAACCGGTAGAGCTTTTCCACCACCGCCTTGGTCACCGCGTGGACCAGTTCATCCGGGGTGTCGGCGCTGGCCATGAGGGTGGCTTTCAGTCCCAGGGTGGGGGTGTCGCTCTCCACGCCCGGATAGATGCCTCCGGGAATCACTGCCTTGACATAATGACGTTTTTTGGCCAGAAGAGGCTCCAGACAGCTTCCGGTCAACGGAATCCAATGAACCGGTTCCGTCGATGCCAGATTCCAGACCCGTTCGTCCGGGTGCCCCACCATGAACAGATGGGCCTGGATCTCCTGTTGCCGCAGAGCCTGGGGGACAAGATCGTGCTGAAGAAATTTGAAACCCGTCTCTTCGGGTTTGAAACCGCAGGCGGTCAGCATCTCCCGGGCCACCCGCTCCGTGGCCGGATCCGAGATTCCCAGGGTCAGTCGTTTGCCCTGGAGATCCTCGAGCTTTTTGATCCCCGATTTGACGGAAACCGCCAAAGTGAAGGATTCGGTATAGAGAGTGACCACGCTGCGCAACTCTTTCATGGCCCGGGGAAAGGGGGTCTCCCCCTCCCAGGCCCGACGGATCGCTTCGGATTGGGCCAGACCGAACTCCACCTCGTGATCCGCCAGGGCGGCAAGATTCTCCCGGGATCCCCCCGAGGTCTCGACTCCGCAATGGAGATGGCGCTTTCCATCCCGGGATAGGTTCTTGACCAGCGCCTGACAGATCGCTCCGGCTGCCGGATAGAACAGCCCCCCGATTCCGCCCGAGGCGATGGAGAGGGAAGGATGGCCGGGTTTTTTCTCCGGAATTCCGGTATTCCCGTCCGGTCCGGCCACGGCTGTGGTGACCAGGAACGGCGCCACAGCCAACGCCATGATTCTGACTGCCCTGCGCATCGTCTTGAGAACTCCTTGGAATGAAGTGAACCTGGAACATCCGGCGCGGATCATCCGGTCATTGGCCGAGCTGTTCGCCATTTTCCCACACTCCCCGGATCCGCAGACCGTTGGCGAAGATGATGGTGCCCACCCCATGTTTTTTGTTGAGTTGCCAGCCGCCTTCGTAACGCTGTCCGTCCTTGAAAAAATAACTGCCCTGTCCGTGTTTCTGATTGTGTCGCCACTCCCCGGAGTAGCGGTCTCCGCTTTTGAAAGCATAGCTGCCCTGACCGTGCCGCTCCCCCTGAAGCCAGTCGCCGCTGTACCAGTCGCCGCTCGGGTAGACGTACACCCCCGGCCCGTTCTGACAATCCCCCCCCAGACAGCCGGTTTTGCCCTGTTCCATGGCCTGCGCCACGGATTGACGTTCCTCTTCCTCTTTTCTGGCCTGTTGCTGCTCGGCGATGGCCCGTTTCTCCTCGATCTCCTCCTGCGCCCGTTGTCTGGCGAGCTGCTCGGCAAACAGCAGATGCCGACTCCCCAGACCGTGCCGCTTGTCGAAACGCCACTCCCCCACATGTTTGTCCCCGTTGGGCTGGATCATGGTTCCCGTGCCGTGTCGCTGGTTGTCGAGCCACTCCCCTTCGTAGCGGCTGCCGTTCGCGTAAAGGAAACTTCCGCGCCCCTCCATGCGGTCGTTGCGCCAGGCGCCGGTATATTGTTCCCGGCTGGCGTAGGTGTAGACCCCGTTGCCGTGGCGCTGGCCGTTGCGCCAGCCCCCCTGGTAGAGATCTCCGTTGGCAAACCGGAACACCCCGCTGCCATCCCGACAGTTGCCGGTCTGACACCCCGTCGCCGGGGGAGGAGCGGGGGTGGGCTTGATGGCCTGCAGCGCATTTTCCCGCGTCTGTTTCTTTGCCCGCTCCTTGCGAAGCTCCAGAATGGTCAGATCCGCCTGACGGATCAGTTTGGCCCGCTCCACCACTTCCTGGGCCCAGCGATCCATTTCCGCCTCCGCCAGTCGCGCCGCCTCGGCCAGAGGCTCGACTCTCGGGGGGAGCATGGCCTGCTCCCGGCTTGCCTCGGTCTTGCCGTCGGGGCCGGGACCGCCGGCCAGGAAGGAGCGCAGACTCTGCTCCCACCCGGATGGGTCGGAGAGATGAAACGCCGCCCCGACCGCGCCACATGCGAACAAAAGCAGTGTCAGCCAGAGGCCGTGACCCCTCAAGGGTGGGGCAGGCAGGACAGAAGGGTTTCCGGGCCGGAGTGGGGCAGGGACGCGCTCCTCCCAAAGGGCGGGAGCGGGCAGGGGATTGGCCTGGATCCACTCCTTTTGGGTGAGCAACTGGTAAAACCGGTAGAGGGTTTTGTGAAAGGCGTCGGCTTCCTGTTCAGAACGGTCGCCGCGGATTCGGTCGAGAAAGCTGGTCAGTTCCGCGCCGCTGGCCATGGCCAGGGAGATGTGCCGGGGGGCGAGCCATGCCTCCAGCTCCGTGAGATGGGCCAGCTCCGCCTTGGCGTCCGCGGCGGGGGTCGCCTGTTTGCAATCCAGCAGAAACAGGGCGATTTCTTTGGAGAACTCCCGGGTGTAGAAGGCATCCGGTCGCCATATGACCAGAAGGTTGCCGCACAACGGACAGGGGGTCGGTCGTCCCCAGGCCGGCACCTGATCGGTTACGGTCTGGAATCCGGCTCCGCAGTGGTGGCATTCGACAAGAGTCTTCATGGGACGGTGATTTTTTGCCCTTGGAGTCCGCAAATGAGTCTTTAAAATCTACGTCAATCTACCAGATTGGTCAGTGTGATGCGAGCCTGAATTGCGCGACAGGGATTTTTTCCGTGTATGGTGGATCCTGTCGATTTTTATGCATACAAATATTTACAAATCTATTCGTAGAGGGGTGTTTTTGCCCTTGTTTTCTCGGGATTTTCTTTTTTG
>JADGAB010000079.1 GCA_015232245.1 Magnetococcales bacterium
GGTCAGGCGTTCCTGTCGCGAGCGCGCACGGTGGTTCATGGCGGTCTGCAACCGGCTTGCGCAGTTGTTCAGCCGGGCAAGCAGCATGTCGGCTTCCGGCAGGATCATCTCGGCGGCGGCTGAAGGGGTGGAGGCGCGGGCATCGGCCACCAGATCCGCCAGGGTGGTGTCGATCTCGTGGCCCACGGCGGAGATCACCGGCATGGGGGATGCGGCGATGGCCCGCACCACGATTTCACTGTTGAAGGCCGCCAGATCCTCCGCCGAGCCGCCCCCCCGGCCACAGAGGATCACCTCGGCGCGACCATCTTCGGCCAGACGCCGCAAGGCCCGGACGATCTCCTCCGGCGCGCCCTCTCCCTGGACCCGGGCATGGACTAAAATCAAATGATACCCGGGAAAACGTCGGTCCAAAGTGCGGGTGATGTCGTGGATGGCCGCTCCCGATGCGGAAGTGACCACCCCCACGGCCCGGGGCAGCAGGGGCAGAGGCCGCTTCCGGCCCGGTTCGAACAGCCCTTCCGCGGCGAGTCGGGCGTGGAGGAGCAGCAGTTTTTCTCGTTCGCCTCCGGCCCCGTCCGGTCGCAACCCCTCCACCACCAGTTGATACTCCCCCCGGGGGGGGTAGACCGAAATGCGACCGGTGACGATCACCGCATCCCCGGAACGGGGCAGGGCGGTGATCCGGAAGCGGGTCGCCTTCCAGATCACCGCCCGGATGCGTGCCTGGGCATCCATCAGGGAGAAGTAGATGTGGCCCGAAGGGGCCATCTTCCAATCGGTAATCTCGCCCCGCACCTGCAGGTAGGGATAGCCCTCCTCCAGCAGGTAACGGATCTCCTCGTTGAGTTGCGAGACGGTCAGACAGGGGGCGAGTCCAGGCACGCTTTTGGTTCCGGTTCGTCTATTTCAAGGCGTTGATGGTGTCGATGATCTTCTGGTTGGTTTGCGTGTCCGGGATCTTCAAGCCGATGGTGACATCCGGACTGCCGGAGAGACTGCGCAGAATCATCACCCCGTCCGTGGCATCCACGGTGCCGTTTTGATCCGCGTCCAGTTTTTTGGAGGCGATCGCCGCGTCGATGGTGGTCTTGAGGGAGGCGTTGTCCTGGTTGTCCGGGATCTTCAGCCCGATGGTGATGTCCGGAGCGCCGGAGAGCTGACGCAGAATCAACACCCCGTCCATGGCGTCGATGGTCTTGTTCTTGTCCGGATCCAGAACGCTGGTGGCGTTGGAGAGGGTTGCCGAACAGGTGGCATTGGTGCCTCCGTTGGCCCCATCGCAGCTCCAGTTCCATGGCCCGGTTCCGGTCACTGTGGTGGAGGTGCCGGTGGTGCAGAGATTGGTGGCGGGCGCCGTGGAGAAGCTTTGCGTGTTGGAGGTGCCGCAGGCGCCGTTGACCGCGCCGGCATTGCTTAATTTGTTCACCGCCGCCGCGATGTCCATGTTGCCGTAACCCCAGGCGTTATTGGGATTGGTGGGCATTTCCACGCCGTTGCTGTAGGTGGGAAGATTGGCGGCTGTGGTGTATTGGTTGGTCTGGAGGGTGGTGAACAGGGTTTTCTTGGCATCTTCCGGGGTCAGTTGGGGATTGACCTGGAGCATCAGGGCCACGGCTCCGGCCACATGCGGGGTGGCCATGCTGGTCCCCATGTAGGCCACATGCACCCCGTCCGCCTCCACGTCGTCCGCCGCAGCCTTGGCCTTGGCCGCCTGCGAGAGGGTGGACATGATATACGAACCCGGCGCCGCCAGATCCGGTTTCATCACCTTGTTGGTGCATTCGGCGGCATTCTTTTTGCCCGCGTCCGTGCTGGTGTCCAGATACTTGGTGTTGCCGCTGCACACCCGGCGCGGACCCCGGCTGCTGAAGTTGCCCACATCCCCCAAAGGACCGTTGGCATTGTTCTTGTCTGTCTGGCCAGCGGCGGTATCCCATATGTAATTGGTGTTCAGGGCAGCCACGGCAATGGCCCGACGGGCACAAGAGGTGTCGGTGAGAATCCCCAGGGTCTCCGTGGTCTTGTAGACCCCGGTGAACTTCGCGCCGGATTCGTCCTCGCCGCAGATGATGCCGAGCTTTTCGTTGGCCACCCCCAGGGTGTCGGCCCGGATGTTCAGTTTCCATGCCCCGGAGGCCAGGGCATTGGTGCCGCTGTCCAGGGTGATCCGGTATTGCCGGTCCCCGTTGGAGGCGCTGGGAGCGGACAAGGCGAGGCTGATCTTGCCGCATCCGGTGATCTCCGAATCGGTCAGGGAGTTTCCGGCGGTGATGAAATCGGTCTTGGAGCCGTTCGGGCAGACCACCTGGACCGCATATTGATTGTCCCCATCGCTCCAGAACTCCAGTTTGGCCGTGGTCAGTGATGTCGGGGTGGAAAAGGTCACCTCCACGGTCTGTCCCACGGTCATGGGGGCCAGCTCGGTGCGGATCGGCGAGTTGCCTTCGTTGCCTGCCGCGGCCACGACGATCACGCCCGCGCCGGAGGCGTTGTCGATCCCCTTCTGGGTGCCGCTGGTCCCGTCCCGGCTGCCGAAATAGGAGCCCAGACTCAGGTTGATCACCAGGGGCTTGTTCAACGACTTGGCCACCCGGGTCATCCAGGCGATGGCGTCGAGCACCGGATCGCCGTTGGCCGCAATCGCTCCGTCCAGGGCGTTGGCCACCAGAATGCCCGCCTCCGGCGCCATGCCCGCGAATCGCCCCGCCGCCTTGCCGTTGCCGGTGCCATTCCCGCTGCCCGCGGCAATCCCCGCCACATGGGAGCCATGGTTGTTGTTGTCGTCCGGATTGCAGACACTGGTGCCGCTGGGCGCGTTGTTGATCTCCGCGTTGATGGCCGCCGTGTCGCACTCCGCGCCATACAGGGGCTGGTTGTCCGCGCCATTGGGGGGCGTGCCGCCGGTGACTTTGCGCATGTTCCACAACCGGACAATACGGGTCTTGCCGGCGGCATCCTTGAAATCCCCGTGGGTGACATCGATCCCGGAATCGATCACCCCCACCAGCACATCCTTGCCCGTGTTGCCCCCCCAGTTGGTGGCAAGAGAGCCGGTGCGCAACGTGTCGGCCTTGGTGACGGGAACGCTCTTGTTCAGCCGGAGCACCGGTTTGCTCGGGGTCTCCAGACGCAACACCTCGGGCATGGCAACCACCGCGTCCAGATGTTTCATGGGAATCACCACCGTGGCCACATCTCCCAGGACCGAATTGACCTTCACCCCCAGGGCCTGCATTCTGGTCAGCGCATCGCCGGTAAAGTGGATCGTGGCCGGAACCTTGGCGTCACTCTCCTCCCCGGAACGCAACAGCGGGCTGCCCTGGGATTTCTGATAGGCGTTCAATTTCGCCCCCAGTTCCGCGTCCAGTTTGCTGCCCGCGCCGAAGGCGACCGGTCCCTGCAGAACCAGGGCAATGACGGCCAGACCGATGAGATTCAGATGTTTCATTGTTTGGTACCGCTCCTTGCCTGATTTGAGTTTCTATGCATTCAACGTTGGGGCAGCAGACATGTCTTGGCCTGCAACTCCTCGGTGAGCACACGGACATTCTCCGTGTAATCCACCGGCACATCGATCAAATGGACCCCGCCTGCGGCCAGACAGCTCTCCAGCAGGGGGAAAAAGTCTGCGGCAGACTCCACACGGTGTCCAAAAGCCCCGTAGCTCTCCGCGTAGCGGACGAAATCCGGATTGTTGAAATTCAGACCGTAATCCTGCAACCCCATGCTTTCTTGTTTCCAGCGGATCATTCCATAGGCGTCGTCCCGAAGGATCACCACCACCAGATCCATCTTGAGCCGGACCGCAGTTTCCATCTCCTGTGAGTTCATCATGAACCCCCCGTCTCCGCAGACCGCCACCACCTTGCGATCCGGAAAGACCATTTTGGCCGCCATGGCCGAAGGCAATCCCGTGCCCATGCTGGCCAGGGCGTTGTCCAGCAGCACGGTGTTGTGCTGAAAAGCCGGATAGTTGCGGGCGATCCAGAGTTTGTACATGCCGTTGTCCAAAGCCAGGATGCCGTCATCGGGCATGGCGCGGCGCAGATCGCGCACCACCCGCTGGGGCAGCAGGGGGTATGCCGGGGAGTCCCCCCGGTCCAGCACATGCCGGGCGTGGTCCAGACCCACCTGATGGAAATAGGAGAAATCCCAGTCGGGGGAGGGGACCAGCAGACGGGTCAACGCCTCGATGCCCCGGGCAATGTCTCCGACCACCTCCAGTTCCGGGAAATAGACGTCATCCACTTCCGCCGGGGTGAAGTTGATGTGGATCACCGCCGCCGACCCCCCGTGACCCATGATGGCCGGCGGCTTCTCTGTGACATCGTGACCCACGGCGATGATCAGATCCGCCCAGTCGATGGCGCAGTGGAGATAATCCCCGTCGGTCAAAGCCGCGGTGCCCAGATAGCCGGCGCGGCTTTCATCCACCACCCCTTTGCCCATCTGGGTGGAGACAAAGGGAATGCCGGTTTTGTCGATGAAGGCGGTCAGGGTGTCGGACACCTGTTTGCGATTGGCCCCGGCGGCGATCAGCAGCAGTGGACGTCTGGCCAGGGTGATCCGTTCGGCGGCGGCGATGAGCGCTTCCGGATCCGGGGCGGCCCGTCGGGAGACCACCTTGCGCAAGGGAGTGGCGTCGGTATACTCCCGGGCAATGTCCTCGGGCAGTTCCAGATGGGTGGCTCCGGGCCGCTCCTCTTCCGCCCGTCGGAACGCCTCCCGCAGCAAAGAGGGGATCTTGTCCGCCGAGGGAATCTGTTCGGCCAGCTTGGTGATGGGACGCATGGTGCCCACCACGTCGATGATCTGAAAACGGCCCTGCTTGCTTTTCTTGATGGGTTTTTGCCCGGTGATGGCCACCAGGGGCATGCCCCCCAGTTGGGCGTAGGCCACTCCGGTGATCAGATTGGTGGCGCCAGGCCCGAGGGTGGACAACACCACCCCCGCCTTGCCGGTGAGTCGGCCAAAGGTGGCGGCCATGAAGGCGGCGGCCTGTTCGTGACGGGTGAGCACCAGTTCGATGGAGGAGGTGCGCAACGCCTCCAGCAGATCCAGGTTCTCCTCTCCCGGAACCCCGAAGATCCGTTCCACCCCCTCTTCCTCCAGACACCGGACAAACAGATCGGCGGCCTTCACGGCGTCACCCTTGGGCTGGTGGTTCTCGACGGGTTCGGACATGGGCTGGTCTCCGCTTGATGTGGGCTTGAATTTCGTCAGTGTATACGCATCATGCGGGGTTGAGAAGTCTCTTTCGTGTTTGTGGATCGTCAGTTGGGGTGCTAAACCGCAACCATTTTGGGATGCGCGGTTTTACTTGATAGGGGTCCAGGGGGATTATCCCCCTGGCGGGGTCCAGGGGCGAAGCCCTTGGGACTTTGCTTTTGGCGCGCTTTTCAAAAGGGAACTGCTAAAGCAATTCCCGCGTCCGCCCGCCCGGCAGGCCGCAAAGCGGCGCCTTTTCAGCCGTGCGTCCCGCATTGGCACTGGGTGGCGACTGTTCTTGAGCGCAAGATAATAGATGCTCGCGGACAATAATTAAAACACATTACCGTTTGCGCAATTTATAAAGCTGTTTATAAATGTCTATAGATTGAGCTGTTGTGAGTCAAATTGCATCAGCAAGTCATGTTGATTTCTGTTGACAATAAAGAAGAATGGTCGAAGCCCAGTGCCCCGGCGGCGGTGCGCAGACTGCAGGCGTTGTAGTCGTTCTTGTCCGCCGTTTGGCAGGTGTGGCAGTCAGCCGGTGGTCCGGAAACCCGACAAACGGCTCTGCAAATCATCGGCAATCCGGGTCATCTCCTCGGCCTGTTGACCGACCTGTTGACCCAGACGGGTCAAGGTCTCGGAGGAATGATTCACCTGGCTCATGCTTTCGGCCACATCCCGGATCGCCTGTGAAGCTCCGGAGACATTCTGATTGATCTCTGCGGCGCCCTGGGAAGTTTCGGTAATGCGCTGCGTCACCTCTCCGACCCCGGTGGTGGCCTCGACCACGCTGCGAGTCACCTCGGCGATGCCGGCGCTGATCTCACCCACACTGCGGGCCACCTCATCGATGCCGGTGGAGGCGTCATTGACCCGTTCAGTCACCTCGGTGGTCTGCCCCGAGGCTAAAGACATGGAGCGGGACACCTCCTGCAAGGTATAAGACTGCTCATCCACGGCGCGCAGAATGTCCGCATTGGAGGTATTGAGACGCTCGATGATGTGAGTCACCTTGTAATTGGCATCCCCCACATTGCCCGCGTTGGCCTGGATCTCCCCGATCTTGCCGCCGATGAGGCTGGTGGCCTCGGTGGTCTGCCGGGCCAACTCCTTGACCTCGGTGGCCACCACCGCAAATCCCTTGCCCGCGTCTCCGGCTCCAGCCGCCTCGATGGCGGCGTTCAAGGCCAGCAGATTGGTCTGACTGGCGATGTCGTTGATCATCGCCACCACCTGATCGATCTCCCGGGCGGACGCCAGCAGTTTGTCCAACACCTGATCCGCGCTCTGCACGCTCTCCCCGGCCTGAGTCGCCTCGCTGGCGGCGGTTTGACAAAGCTCTTTGACATTGACAAGCGAGGCGCTCAACTCCTCCACCGCAGCCGCCACGGTGGCCACATTCTGACTGGTCTGATCCGCCGCCTCCCGCACAAAGCCCATGCTGACGCTCACCTGTCGGCTGGCATCGGCCACGGAGGTCAGATTGATATTGGCCTCCTCGGCGGCGGAGGCGATGGTGTTCATGTTGGTGGACATCTCCTCGGCGGCGGCGGAAACCGTGCCGAAGCTGACCGCCATGTGATCGGCTGAAGTGGAGATGGTCTCCATGTTGGCGCTCATCTCCTCGCTGGAGGAGGAGACCTGATGGGACTGCTGACCCAGCAGGGTGGCGCTCTGATTGAGTTCTCCCGCCACCCGGCTGAAGGCGTGGGCGGCGACATTGACCTCCGTGGCCTTGGCGATGACATCGACCACGATGCGATTGAGGGAACCGGCCATGCCGTTGAGGGCCTTGACCAACTCACCGATCTCGTCTTCCCGGTCCACGTCAACCACCGAGGCGGTCAGATTGCCCCTGGCCAACTCCTTGGCCATGTTCACCCCCTTGGCCAGTGGCACGACAATGGAGCGACTGATCAGCAATCCCGTCATGATACCCAGAAACAGCGCCACCAGACTGCCCATCAGGATGAGGGAATCCGCCCGTTTGACCTGGGATTCCACTTCCTTTTCCTTGTCTTCGGTGCGTTTGGTGGCATAGGCGATCAGATCATCGGTGGACTTGTGGTGGGATTCGAACATCTGTTCAAGATCCTTCACGATCTTTTCTGCCTGTTTGACATTTTTTTTCTGCAAAACATCCAAAAAATCACCTCTGGCCAGCTTGAAGAACGGATCCACCAACTGTTGCGACTTGTCGATCAACGCGACGAGTTCCGGCTCCAACTTCTCGGACCGCCAATAATCACGACGGGCGATATTCTCCTTGCGCAGTTCCTCCAATCTTTTGGACGCCTGCGAAATCTCCTCCCTGGTGGCCTGATTCACATCCAGATCCGTTACAATCCCCCAGGCCTCGACAATGTAGAGTGGCGGCGGCAGGATATCGGCCAGAAGATCCTTGCCCTGGACGATATGTTTGTACTCCGGCCCTGTCACCTTGTAGCGCTCGATGGTGTAGAGGGATGCGGCGGTGATCATCACCATCAGCAGCAGCACCCCGCCAAACCCGAAGCCGAGTTTGAGGCCGACCTTCCAATTGCGCATGAACGATTCCCTGAAAAGTGACTGTCCGAAATTTGACCCGTATTGATTTTAACGAAAGATTCCTTCCACGACAAGTCGTTCCGTGACATTGTAACACATTGCCGGGAATTGATTCATGAGGCTCCGGTCATCAGGCGCACATCCTGGTTTCCGACCGTCGCTGGCCACCACCGGCTCGGTGTTTCAGGAGTGGCGTCCCACCCGCAGGGAGAGAGGCCACTCCACGCGCCGCAACCGGTGATTCTCTCCCCAGGCATCCCGCAGGCGGGGGGCCAGGAGCGCCACCGGATCGGCATCATGGCATTTCTGGTAATGGGCTGTGGCCGACCAACTGGCAAAATAGCCGAGCAGTTGCTCCAGGGGCCATTCCACGGCCATGGCGAAGTCGGGGGGCGGAATGACCTGAAACGGAAATGCCAGTTCCCGATAGCCGTTTTCCACATGGCGGCGCTCCGGCGGCCAATGGGGCCCCACCACGTGCTGGTAAAAGTGCTGCACCAGGTCATCGACATCGACTCCCGCCACCCGCAGCACCCCGTAGCACCAGACCGCCACCACGCCTTCGGGCTTGAGCACCCGGCGCACTTCGGAATAAAATCGTTCCAGATCAAACCAGTGCAGGGCCTGAGCCACCACCACCAGATCCACCGAGCCTGCCGGCAGACCGCTTTGTTCGGCGGGAGCCTGCCGGTAGTCGATGCGGGCATGGGGGGTGGCCTGGGCGATCTGGGCCGCGCTGCCGTCTGTGGCCACCACCCGGGAGAAATGTTCCGCCAGGGCCACGGAAGCCTGCCCTGTGCCGGCTCCGCAATCCCAGGCCAACTCCCGCGCCGGACACTGCCCGGCGAGCCAGGCGAAGAGTTCCGGTGGGTATCCTGGCCGACTCTGGGCGTACCGGGTGGCCACCGTGGCAAAATGATCCTGAAAACTCACCATACCCACCTCTGCCGCACCGGGCAAACTTGTGAAAAAAAAGCGGGGGTCTGGGGGATTCCTCCCCCAGGGTTTTGACTTTGCTTTTGACTTTGCGCGCCTGAACGGCAAAGTCCCAAGGGCTTCGCCCTTGGATCCCACCAGGGGGATAATCCCCCTGGACCCCTAAAAGTAAAATCAATAATCCATCCGTCCCTACCCGCTGCCCGGAAATCTTCCCCCCATGCGAAACTGGATCGCCTCGGCCAGATGTCCGGAATGGATCGCCTCGGCCCTGTCCAGATCGGCGATGGTGCGGGAGACCTTGAGAATACGGTTGTGGGTGCGGGCGGAAAAACCCAGCTTGCGACTGGCCATCAGCAACAGATCCCGACTGGTGGCATCCAGAGCGGCGAAACGATGCAGCGGCACCCCATCCAGATCGGCGTTGAGCACCCCGGGACCGTTGCGACGCATCTGCGTGAGCCGCGCCTCGGTGACCCGCTCCCGGACCATGGCGGAACTCTCCCCGTTGGGCAGTTCGGTAAGGGTCTCCGGAGGCACGGGAGGCACCCCGACATGCAGATCAATGCGATCCAGCAATGGACCCGACAACCGGGAGGCATACCGTTCCACCTGGATCGGAGAACAACGGCACTGCCGATGGGGATTGCCAAGATGACCGCAAGGGCAGGGATTGCAGGCGGCCACCAGTTGGAAATGGGCGGGAAAACGGGTCGAACGGGCCGCCCGGGAGATGCCCACATCTCCGGCCTCCAAAGGTTCCCGGAGGGATTCCAGAGCGCTGCGACCGAACTCCGGAATCTCGTCGAGAAATAATACCCCCCGATGGGCCAGACTCACTTCGCCGGGACGGGGAATGCCGCCGCCACCGATCAGGGCCACATTGGAGGAGGTGTGATGAGGGGTGCGGAACGGTCGCCGGGTGAGCAGCGGCGAGCGCCCCTCCAGCCGACCGGCCACGGAGTGGATCGCCGTCACCTCCAGGGCCTCTTCCAGGGTAAGCGCGGGAAGAATGCCCGGCATGCAGCGGGCCAGCAGGGTCTTGCCCGAACCGGGAGGACCGCTCATGATCAGGTTGTGACCCCCGGCTGCGGCCACCTCCAAAGCGCGTCGGGCGTGCTCCTGACCTTTGACATCCGCCAGATCCCGGATCATTGTGCCGCCCCGGGGTTCTTCTTCGGTCAAGGCCTTGAGCCAGTCGGTCCGGGGAACAGGATCCAGTGGTTTTTCCCCGGTCAAGTGACGCAACAACTCCAGCAGGGTTTCCGGCGCCACCACCCTGCCCCCGGCCAAAGCCCCTTCCACCCCGTTGCCCACGGGAACCACCAGCTCCTCCAACCCCAGATCCCGGGCCAGCAGCGCGGCAGGCAGACAGCCAGGCACCGGTTTCAGACGACCATCCAGGGCCAACTCCCCGAGAAACAGCCGTCCCCGCAACTTTTCAGCTGGAAGCAGATCCATGGCGGCCAACAGTCCCACCGCCATGGGCAGATCATAGGCGCTCCCCTCCTTGGGGAGATCCGCCGGAGCCAGATTGATGGTGATCCGCCGGGCGGGCAACTGCACCCCGGAGTTCTTCAGAGCGGCCCGCACCCGGTCCTTGGCTTCCCGCACCGCGCCATCCGGCAGGCCCACCATGTTGAGCATCGGCAGACCCCGGCCAAGATCCACCTCGATCTCCACGGGAATGGCCCGGATGCCATCCAGGGCAATGGTGTCAACACGGGCCAGCACCGGTCACGCCCCCTACTTCCGATAGACCAACACCCGTTCCTCCAGCATGTCGCGCATGGCGTATTTGACCCCCTCGCGCCCCAACCCCGAATCCTTCACCCCGCCATAAGGCATGCTGTCCACCCGCAGGGAGGGCACGTCGTCGTGGATCACCCCGCCCACCTCCAGGGCGTCGAAGGCCCGCATGACCGTGGAGAAATCCCGGGTGAAAATCCCGCATTGCAACCCGAAACGGGAGGCGTTGACACGGGCGAACGCCTCTTCCATGGACTCCACCGGGGTCAGCACCACCACCGGGCCGAACGCCTCCTCGGCCACCACGCGACAGGAGGCGTCCACCTCCTCCAGAATGGTGGCGGTCAGACCGTTGCCCTGTCCCAGGGCCGGCACCTGGTTGCCGGTCACCAGACGGGCCCCCTGATCCATGGCCTCGGTGATCCAGTTCTGGAGTCTCTCCCGGTTGGCCCGGTCGATCATCGGACCCAGGGTGGTGGCCTCATCCAGGGGATCGCCGGGACGCAACGCCTCGGCGGCCTGACGGAACCGGGCGCGGAACTCTCCCACGATCTCCTGATGCAAAAAGATCCGCTGCACCGAGATGCACACCTGACCGCACTGGTAAAAGGCCCCCATCACCGCCCGCTTGATCAGCCACTCCCAGTCCTGCACCTCCCGGTCCACAATCAGGCCCGCATTGCCCCCCAGTTCCAGCACCACCTTCTTGCGTCCGGCCTGCTGTTTCATTTTCCAGCCCACCTCCGGCGAACCGGTAAAGGTGAGCAGTTGGATCCGTTCGTCCTCCACCAGCATCTGACCGGCGACCCGATCGCACGGCAGCACGGAAAACGCCTTCAAAGGCCAGCCCGACTCCTGGATGATCCCGGCGAGCATCAACGCGGTGACCGGGGTCTTGGAGGCGGGTTTCAACACCATGGGACAGCCCGCCGCCATGGCGGGGGCGATCTTGTGAATGGCCAGATTCATGGGAAAATTGAACGGCGCCACCCCGGCTACCACCCCCACCGGATAGTGACGCACCATGGCGCGGCGTCCGGCGCCCATGGGGTTGATTCCCAGATCATAGGCTTCGCCGTAGATCCGGGTGGCCTCTCCCACGGCGATGTCGAAGGTGGCCGCGGACCGATCCAGCTCCAGTCGGGATTCGGCGAGGGTCTTGCCGTTCTCCTGGGAGAGAACCCGGGCAAACTCCTCGCGCCGGGCGATCAGTTGATCCCGCACATGGGCCAGCGCCCTGGCCCGCTGCCAGGGTTCCAGGCGCCGGGTCTCCTCCAGGGAGGCCACCGCCGCATCCAGCGCCCGATCGATCTCCCCCGGACCGCACAACGCCACCCGGGCCACCCGTTCCCCGTTGTAGGGATTGATCACCTCCAGGGATTCCGCGGTATCCACCCACTCCCCGGCCAGATAGGCCAGGGTCTTGTCGGAATCGTTCACCATGGAGTTCATGTATTCTCCCCCCCTCCCAGACGGGCCAGGGCCGCTTCCAGTTCGTTCACCCGTTTTTCCAGGGCTTCGGCCTTGATGCGGGTATTGCTCAACATCTCGCTGACCACGTTGAACTCCTCCCGGGTCACCAGATCGAAATGTTCGATCCCCTCCCGGACAAAATCCTGGGCCTTGCGTTTCATCTCTTCCCGGGTCTCTCCCACCCGATTGAAAACCCCCATGACGTTCTGGGTGATCTGATCCAAAATCGCATTGTCGATCTGCATGATTCAAGTCTCCAGTTTCAAGGGCTGTGGTAACTCATGCCCGGTTTGCCATAAAAGTAACCGTTGCAGAACGGTTCACCATGATTGCACTCGCCGAGGCGGGCCAGGGCCTCGTCGGGGGCCAGACGACCCTCCAGGGTGGCGCGCCAGAGGGCGATGATCTCGGACATGTGATGACTTTGCGGCGAGATCCGCAGCAGATCGATGCCCATCTCCCGCAGTCGGGGAATGGCGCCGATCAGGGTATGGACCTTCTCCGACATGGTTTGAATGCCATTCATGGAGAGCAACCCTTCCCCCTCCTGGGTACGGGTGATCATGCCATCGGGAAAGTCGCCGCACTTGTACTGACAGTTGGCCTTGGAGAACAAGAAGGACCGCACCGAGGAACATAGGGCCGAAAAGGTCAACGGCAGAAGGCCAGGGGCAAAGAGTTCGAACACCCCCTGGCGCGTGACGGGGG
>JADGAB010000007.1 GCA_015232245.1 Magnetococcales bacterium
AGGTCGGGATGGAAATGAAATCCACTCATGAACCGTCCATACATGATCAGCGAGGCCAGCAGCCATGGCTGGTGTTCGGGGTTCCCATTTTCCATTTTCGCTCTTGGTGCGCAGTGTTCGCACGGGCCAACAAAAATTATAGCTGAACGCCACAAAATATGTCATCGCATTATGCATTGCCCAGTTCTTTGAAAAACAATAGCTCTTGCGTGTTTTCCTGGCATTCTGTCCACGATCAGTAGCGTTGAGACGTTCAACAAACGATGTGTTGATGAAGAAACTGACCGTCGAACGCAGTAACCACAGAACCAACAATACCACTGAACCGAAAACAACTGTCCGATTGACCTCCACTACACGCCCTTTCTTGCGGGTTTTACGGACAGTGGCGTAACACAGGTCCGTTGGCATGACTCGTTTGGGTTTCGGTGGTCGCCCAGGCCCAGTTTTTTTTGGTTGCGCCACCTCTGTTGCGTAAACCCGCTCAATTGCTGTCTGATATGGAGCATATTCATCGGATGTGAGCAGTAAATCCGTCCGACCGCCAGTCCGTTTTTGCACCTCCTTCACCACCTGGAGACAGTGCTCCGCTGTACGCTTTCCGGGCACAACATGCAACAGCAAACGATTTTCTGGATCCATGGCTACATGGTCCCAGTTGTCACCACATTCCTCCTCATCGGGGGTGCAATGTTCCTCTTTCTTGAAAACAAAATCCCACTTCTCGTCAAATTGTACTTCCCGCGTCAGAGGGGGAAAAAGCGACCAACTCGTCGTGTACCAAGGCCGCGTGACTTCCACTCAATCGTGCGTATCGCATCACCGTATTCTGATTCACATGTACCAAACGAGCCGTTTGTCTCACTCCGCATCCTTCTCTCACATGTTCCAATAAAGATACTGCCTTTTCCTCTGGCAGACGACTTTGTTCAAGCACACTCCCTTTCCGTTCTGAAAAATATTTTTTGCATGTCCGACAGTAGAGACCTCGAATTCGATGAGCCTGCCCGCTCCATCCATGCCATCTCAAGTTTCCCTTGCCTCGGAGTCCGACATCTGGACATTCCTGATTCTGACAACAAAAAACTTCAATTTGATGCATCATCTTCTTTCTCCCATTGAAGATCCAAGATCTTCACATGATGCATCATTCAAAGCATTGGTGTCACGCATCATTCTTTCAATAACAGACGGATCAGAACATGGTTAGGTTAACGTAAGGCACCACCGAGAATCCATGGGATGAGTATAACATGCTTTTTTTGGCCCGATTTTTCCGCTCTACATCGCATTCTGCTGCGTTTTAAAAAATCATCCGCACAGGGGGCGCCGTGCCATGACACGCCAAGGCTGGCATCCTCCACACAGCGTCCAGCAAACAAATTCTGAGCAATGACAGAGGCGCTCGTCAGGAATCAAAATATCACGAAAAACCCTGTCAAGGACTATTTTTTATAGGCATGAAATTTTTCCTTGGATGCAGGGGGTCTGAACGGTTACTGCAACAGCGTGGCGATTTCGACCGAAATCGTCTGCAAAGCTGCCATATCATGGTGTGACGACAGTACTTTTGCGTTGAGTCGGGTATATTGCTCCCGGAATTGATCATGCAATCTCTTGTGCTGTAGCAGAGTCAATGCGCTTGATCTTGTTAAAATCTGCTCTTCATAGGCAAGATGTTCCGAAATATAGGATTCGATTTCAAACAGAACCGCCTCAATCTTCAGAAGATCTGAAAATTTTGATTCCATGACAGCGTGACAAAGAATAAATAATTGCTCATGCTGCGCATCGATTCCTTGAATATCCAGTTTGAGATCCGATTCAAAAAAGATCTCTTTTTGTGAGCATAGAATCTTTAACATGACAGATTCCGTCAAGGTCAGCGCCAGTCAAAAAAGCGGAACAGTCGCAGCCCAGTACACGCTTAATGACCAAACAGATTGACCGATTTGGCTACCTCTCCCGATTGCAAAAACGCCATTTCAATCCGCGTCAGCAGATACAGCACCTCCCGTCCGAGCAGCACAACATCCTTGTATACCTCTTCGGATTTACGGAAATTCTTGCGGCGCAACAGACGGATCGTCTCTTCGGCACGCTGGTGAAAGCGTTGATGCTTTTCATCCAGTTCACGGATCAGTGCCTCGTGTGTCCGGTTGCGACTGCCGACATCGCGAACCCAGCTGCCAACAAAACAGGCTTCAGCCGGTTCCAGCACCGCATCCCGCCCCCAGTGTTGAAAAGCCTTCAGCAGTTGCCGTGACCAGCGCAAATGCATCAGACGCGCATGACTTACCTCCAATATTCGACGATTCCCGGCATCACTGTGATCTGGAAGATGGATGTTGAACAAACGATGGATCATCGCCTTGAACGGATGGGTCGAAAAATCTTCCAGAGGCTTGTGCTCCAGATAATCGAGTTCGGCTTCGGTGATGAGATAGACGATATCCCGACTGAGTGTACGCATCCGGTGCATTTCTGTCTCCACGTGCTCCGGGGTGTCGGTGGCAAAGCTCGACAATAGATGCAAAGCTGCGCCATGAAACCGCTCATGAACCTCCACCAGTTGTCGGACTGGTGACAGATGATACAATTCACGAATTCCATCGCCATGCAGCCACATGCCCAATTCGCAATCTTCGTGGCTGGACAGATGCACCGTCTTGCGACGCATCTGCACCAACTCCTCCAACTCCGACTCCCACATTACATGAGAAATACGGGCGACACCAAAATCAATCTGCTTCATATTGACCTCACGGCGCGGTGGTGCGCAGGATGTAGGATGTGGTCAGAGCAGTCAGATCACGCAAGTGCAGACCTTCCGGACTCTTCTTCATCACCCGGCTCAGGCTGACAGCCAATTTGCTGACCTTGGAGAACCCCGTCCAGAACTCCTTCGGGATGACTGCTTCGCCATTGCGATTCAACTCAAACATGTATGCATGACCGCGTTCCACCTGGAAAACCAAGCGCAGTTCCGCCATGGAATCCGGTGTCATCTTGAATCTATCCCCCTGACGCATGGCTTCATGCCCCATCATATCGGAAACGGAGAAAACCATGTCACCATCCTGATTGCGCCACACGCGCAAGCTGCCATGTTTGGTGTTCCTGGCAGGTTTGAACTTGTCATAAGACTCCTTGGTCAGCCGAACCATCAGGACATCTAAACGCGCAAATTCATTTTTCCATGATTTTGGTTCAGATTGCGCTTCCGGCTTGACGGGTACAGACGGCAGGGAGGAACGGCTGGCCAGTTCCGCAGCCTTGACGTCCACGTTGGGCAGATTGTTCTGCTCCAGCATCAGAGGCGAAAATGGAATGGGTTCACCCTTGCGATTCTCCGTTGGATCGGGCGATGCAACCGTGGTTGACTCCTTGGATGGAGATGAAACTGCGGGCAGATCCTTAGCCGTGGGAGGCGGTGGGGATGGCGTTGGCGCCGTTACAACGGGAACGGCGGGCGGGGTTGCGGCGGGCGGTTCCTTGACTTCAGGCGACGACGCGGATGGCGCTGGTGGCGACGAGACAGAAGCGACAGGTGTGACGGGTGGCTCTTTGGGAGGTGGTACAGCCGTGGGCGACGGCGCGGATGGCACGGGCGTCGTCTTGGCAACGATTGACGTGGCAACGGCAGACGGTTCCTTGGGCGGGAAGTCGGCAGGCTTGGCGGTCGGAGTCCCCTCGATCACGGGCGACGGTTTCGCGGTCGGAGTCTCTTTGACAGAAGGGACAACCTGGCCGATAGACTTTTTGGAGACCGAAGGGGGCGAAAGAAACTGGGCGAGTGGACCGGGCAGCGACACAATATTCGCCTGTTGGGCCACGACAACCAGCAAACCAGCCGCCGCCATCCCTCCGAACAGCCAGCGACGACGACTTCGCGATGCCTGCTGGCTTCGTGCCGCAGCCTGTGCGACCTCTTCCTGGCGCAGCTGCTCCTCGGCTTGACGTCGCGCCTGTTCCAAACGGTTCCGATTCTGCTCTGCTTCATCGTTGGCTTGCTGGCGTTGCCGCTCCTGCAAGACCGCTTGACGCTGCATCTCCTCAAAG
Source organism: Magnetococcales bacterium (assembly GCA_015232245.1). Lineage (GTDB taxonomy): Bacteria > Pseudomonadota > Magnetococcia > Magnetococcales > Magnetaquicoccaceae > Magnetaquiglobus. Next base: position 4,063 of record JADGAB010000007.1, read on the forward strand.
TGTCTCTGGCGCGCCTGAAACTCCGCATCACCAAGTTGCGTCTCATCCAACGGATCCTCGGGCTTATGCGCGTCAAGTTCCATCAGACGGGTTTGTTCCTCCACTTCGCCGAGTTGCGTTTCGGCCAGACAATCGTCCTCGTCCTGCGCCTCTGTCTGGGCACGCGCCTCCGCCGCCTCCTTGGCGAGTCGTTCGACCTCAACGGTTACGGCTTGCGACAATGCCTCCGGGATCTCCAGCCGGACAATCCGCTCCTGCGGCAACTGAATCAGTCCGTGAAGGATCTCTCCGGGCAGAACAGTACTTAACAACAGACGCACCACGCCGCCGGGAAGATCATCCCGCCATTCGAACTGTCTACCCAGATCCGGCTTGGCGGCGATCAGCGTGGTCACGACTTCGACCGCAGCCTTGATTTGCAGAAACTGATTGCGATTCGTGTCCTGATCGCCGCCCAGGGGAATGTGAAGGGAGTAGAAGTCGAGCCCCTGGGTCACGGCAGCGGCCAACGCCTGGGGATAATCTGCAAGATTGAACTCCGGCGGATCGGCATGGGCGGCGAGCATGGATTGGATGGCGAGGAGTTCCTGGTCAATGGAGAGGGGGGGCGCGAGCAGCGGATCTGAGAGCAATTGACCGAGTTTCTTCATCGCCAGCACGACAACCGAGACGAACTCGGGGCGTGCATTCAACAGATGGGCACGAAAGCGGCCCAGAAAGGACTCCAGGGAGTGACACAAACGGACGATCTGCGACAGGGCGTGAAAACGGGCAGAACCGCCGATTCCACGGATGGTGCGCAGCAGTCTGTCAAACGCCATGGACCGTTTTTCGGGTGCATCCTGCGCCAGGGTGTCGAAATCGTCCAGACAGAGCTTCACCCGGTTCCGGGACTCTTGGACAAACAAGTTTAACTGGGAATTGTTCTCATCAGACATGACGACCCCCGGAACCAAACGAGCGAAATGATTCATTCAATCGCAAAGAAATGCTCGAATTTCATTTGATGCAACAGATTTCTTATATAAGGGCTGCAATGGATCATCCGGATCGGTTCACCCTGTTTTTCGCGGTTATGTTGGTTCAACAGCAACATGGTGCCAAAAGCAGCCTTGCCGAGATGCACCGTATCCCGAAAATCGAGAATATAGTTGGTCTTCCGGCCTCGATAGCGATAGATCTTGGCAAAATCATTCCTGCAGTTGTAATCAAACATTCGGGCGACGCGGATTTTCACCGTGGCGGGTTGACCCAATGCGCGGACTGTCTCCACCTCGAACCGATGCGCATCATCTCCTTGTAAATCGTCACCACGCAGCGTGATGCCGATACCGGGCACGTTCAACACCGACAAGGCATCCAGAATCTCCTTTTTGCAATTGAAGATGAGGATGTCATCCAAAGTGCCCTGATTGTGCGCCTCCAGATGCAGCAACATGGCCAATCCCGATGGGGCCACCCCCGTGACATTCTGGAAGTCGAACCGATAGCGCCAGTGCGGTGTCCGCTCGCGATAGATATGGACGAACTCGTCCAAGAAATCGGCAGACAACTCCCCGCGTAACCAGATGGCGCTCTCCTCCTCGGTATGTCGCAGATATTTGACACCACTCCTGGACGAAGCGCACAAGCGCGAAAAAGTGCTCGTCTCTTCGATGGAGACCAATGAAACCCCGGCTTTGGTGACACGTGCCACCGAAACCCTTTCTTCGATGGTGTCCTGTCCAAAGGTAAATTTCAGAACCCCCTTGTGTCCCACCTCGAACGATTGGAAAGTCGGGAAAACAAGGAACACAGCGATTTCGTTGACATCCAGGGCATTGCCCAATACGCCATCCAACTCCATGGGCTGCCCGCTGAAGACACGTTCATGTTTTCTCCTGGTTTGCAGCGTGGAAGCCATGGATCAATCCTCCTCTTCGCCCTCTGGGATCAGATTGAACTTGCGCAGTTTTTCCAAGAGCGCCTGCCGGGTGACCGGCTTGGTGAGATAATCCGAACACCCTCCTTTGAAATAGGCCTGCATGGCCTGAAGCGACGAGTCCATGCCGGTCACCATGATGACCGGGATCTCTTTGTAATCCGCCTGTTCGACTGTCAGTTTTTTCTCCGCAGCGCGGATGCGTGCCAGTGCCTTCTGTCCATCCATGACCGGCATGATGATATCCAACAATACCAGGTCATAGGGGTCGCCATCTTCCAGATCGGCGGTGAACAGTTCCAGGGCAGCCTTGCCATCGCTCACCATGTCGCAATGCGCATATTTTTTCAGATAGTCGCGCAACAATTTGCGATTGTTCAACTCGTCATCGGCAATCAGGATTTTCATGCGACACCATCTTTGGCTAGGTGTTGAACAAGAGCTTCCACATACTGTTCCAGGTTGGGATACATCGTCAGGGCATCCTCCCAGGCATCCATTTCCGCCTGCCCGGTCAGACGAATGGCATGCGAGGCCAGGCGGTTGGCACCGATGTGTCCAGCCATGGTTCGCAGCCAGTTCCCCTCCCGGACCAAATCGCCCAGGTCACGCTGCATCAGGGATTGTTGCAACTGTCGCATGTGATCCTGAACTTCGACAGCAAAAGTTTTTTTGAAATGATTCAGCGTCTCCGCATCCGTATCCACGGGACTTAACACGATTGCGCCGCTGACCGGTTTGCGGACCGCTGGTTTCCGGACCTTGACAAACGAGGAGACCGCGTGAAGCAGTTCATGAGTCTGATATGGTTTCAAAAGAAAACCACTCATGCCGATCTCGTAGCACTGCATCTTTTCGTTCATCATCACCATGGCCGAAACCGCGATGATCGGCACATGAGGGTTGCCGACTTCGGCAGGATCTCCGTTCCGAATGCGCCGTGTGGTCTCGAAGCCATCCATGATCGGCATTTGCAAATCCATGAGGATCAGATCGAACCTCGATCCACCTTTCAGAAGATCGAGGGCCTCGACACCGTTGTTGGCGATCATGACCCGATGCCCCTGAAGTGTAAGAATATCCTTGGCGAGCTTCTGGTTGGCGGGCAGATCCTCAACAAGCAGGATATCCAACGGTTGCTGGGGCTTGGGAATCGTCCGAAATGTTGAGACCGATTCATCCTCCTCGGAGTGACCCACATTCGGAACCAGCAGTCGCTCGATCTTTTTTAAAAGCAGGAACTGTCGCACCGGCTTTTTGATGATCTCAATCTTCTGTAAAATCCCTTTGAGGATAAAATTCTGAGATGTCAAATGGGACGAGACCATCACGATGATGCGGGACTGATAATACGCGCAGGAATCACGTGCCAGACAGTCGCATCCCTGCGCGATCGTCTCATCGACCAACAGCAGATCGAAAGGATCATCGATCTGCTGCTCCATCTGCGCAATAAACTCCATTTGATCGCTGGCAAGGGTCACCCGGGCTCCATGGTGACGCAACAGATTCTCGACGATCTCTGCTCCGGTCCGATGTCCATCGGCCAACAGAATTCGCCTGCCCTGCAATGGCGCATGCTCGGTATGCGTCTGATCAGAACGGCGCGGCTTCATCCAGGGTTCCAGGGCGTCGCTTTGTCGGGCGAGGGCAAGCGGAATCGTGAAGAAAAAGCTGCTTCCCTGGTCCTCCTGACTCTCCACCTGCAACGTACCGCCCATCATTTCAACCAGATGGCGGGAAATGGTCAATCCCAAACCCGTGCCTCCGTACTTGCGGGCAATCGAACCATCGGCCTGCACAAAACTCTGAAAAATCTTGTTCTGCAACGCATCGGGAATGCCGATGCCAGTATCGGTCACGGAAAAGCGCAGGTAAAGCTCCTGATTGCTGGTTGCTTCGTGCACCTGGGCATGCTCGACCGCCAGCACGATCTCGCCAGAACTGGTAAACTTGATGGCATTGTTGATCAGATTAATAAGAATCTGCTTCAACCGCACCGGATCCCCTTCCAGGGTGCGCGGCAAACCTGGCGGAATCCGATTGTAGAGGCTCAACCCCTTCTGATGGGCCTTGATCGCCAACATCTCGCAGACCCCTTCGAGTTGACCCAACAGATCGAAGGCGATGTGCTCCAGTTGAAAATGACCGGCCTCGATTTTGGAAAGATCCAGAATGCTGTTGATCAGATCCAACAAAGAGAGTGAAGAAGAGCGCACGATCTCCAAATTACCGAGCATCTCCTCGCGTGAAAGCGATGTACTCAACACCAGATCGGTCATACCGATGATCGCATTGAGCGGGCTGCGAATCTCGTGGCTCATATTGGCCAGAAATTCACTCTTGGACCTGTTGGCAATTTCAGCCTCTTTCTTGGACACCTTCAATGCCTGATCCATCCGTGAGCGTATGACCAGATTGACAATGACTTTGCCGATCGAATCAAACATCAGATTATCAAATACGCCTTGTATGGTTTGAGCGGGAATAATAATGCGCAACAATCCAATATTCTGTGATTCAGAAAGCAATGGTATACAGTAATCAACCTTCCCATCAATCTGTTCCTTGGTAAATTGATGACCCGGGGATTCAAAAACGCTCAATAAAGGATTGACGTGTAAAGATATCATACAGTTTGAACATTCATTGGACGCATACTGACAACGATAATTAAATGGCAATCTGCCAGCAGGAGTATCTGCGATCAACTCAAACTCATGATCCGTATTATCTTTCTTTAAATAAATTCCCAGCCAATTGTCACCATGAATCAGCCACGGCAGTTTGCTGACGAACCCAAGAGCCATCTGCAATTTCTTTTCAAGAGAATAATTCTCCAAAGAAAGATGCAAAAGATGATTGACAACCTGCTGTGTCTGCAATGAAATCGTGGCATTTCTTTCAGATCTTTTCACCCTCTCAAGTTCAATATCTTTCTTGGTGACATTGTGTTCCGCAACGGCCAACGTTTCATGGAGGGCTTTCGCCATTTGCTTGGATGCTGTCATGTCACGTATGCTGGCTACACAGTACATCTCCATATTCACATCGATAAGGGAAAGGGATATTTCTATATCGAGACGCGCATTGCCAGCACAGAGAGCCGATGCTTTGATTCTTTTGAGAAATCTTGGCGTCAATCCCTTCTGGTTTCTCAGGGATGCCAAACCTTGCATATGCGCAGAACCATATTCGGACGGAACCAGAAATTCCATGATTCCCCTGCCAATACTGTTCGCACGGGAAAATCCGAACAATATTTCCGCGGCGCGATTGAATTCAACAATCTGGCCGTGAAGATTGGCAATAATCAGCGCATCGATACTGTAGTCAATCAGTGAACGAGAGATATTATCCAGCTTGTATTGAGATTCTTGACATACGGACTGCTTCTGCCTGGCCATCACAGCCTCGACAAGCATTCTGTCCACACACTCCATCAATTCGGTTTCATTGCCCGGGAAAATCATTGCGCACTCGAAATGGCAGGTATCAACCATTTCTTTGTCGGCTTTTTCCAAATCCCGCGACACAATGGCAATAGGAATATTGGCTTGGGATCTCAGATAAGCGCATGCCTTGCAAACATCAAAGAATTGCATGCGCAGATCCAACAAAATCAAATCGGGAAGAGGCTGGGTCTGCACCCGAGCCATCATCATCACACAGTCCTGAGCAGTCACGATCCGGTAACGTCTGGACAACAGACTGGTCAGCGAATCCTGGGCTTTCGGGTGAGGTTCTGCGATCAGAATGACAACATCCTCATGTGGGGACATGTTCGCCTTCCCCCAGGCTCTCGACGGCATGTGACAGCCCGAACGTCACCACATAAGGGACAATATGCTGCTCCGCACCAACGTTGATATAATAGATTCCACGACGGGAGGTCTGCTTCCAGACCAGTCGATAACGCACCATCTGACCAGGTTCGGTGGAAAAATGAATCTTGACCCGGCGGGTGATCTGGGTGCCGAATTCGATATGCAGGACCTTCTTGAGCTCCTTTTCCACCAGAGCATCCACCAGACGCATGACAGAGGACTTGACCTGATTGGAGCGCGCGTGGCTGCGATCCACGGCAAAACTGATCTCCGCCGTGCGCACGAATTCGTGTTCGCTGGTCAGCACCTTGTTGCCATGGCGATTGTCCAACGGCACATCTTCGGTTGCCAGGATAAGCGACTCTTCCTGAAGCAACCGCTCGCCAACCAGCTCGATCATGGCGGTCGGCACCCGATCAGAATGATTGTCACGCGCTTGATCGCCCATCTGATCCTTCAAAATGACCGGCCCGAACTTCTTGCCGAGCAGCCCGCCCAGCACTGCCGCCACACCGTAAGGAATCAATTGCAGCATATCCGTCTCCTGGTCGATCGATGAACGCCGAAACCAACGGCTCGCAAAGGCCTCAACCCGCTGACACGCCCACTCCCACACGTTTGAGTTGTTCCTGATACTCCATGTGCTTCATCAATTCGCTCTGTCTGATCCGCTCCATCTGCTGGGCGTGCGCCTGGTGCATGCTCCGCATCTCTCCAAGGAAAGTGGGAAAATCTTCGTGCAACTGCGCCATCAGATCGTGCGCCTGGACGATAACCTCCAGGTTGTTGCGAAACAGGCGTCCCACGTTCTGGAAGGGCGTCACCACGATCTGCAATGCCTGCTGGGTACGTTCGAAGGCCGCCTGGCACTTCTCCATCTCCGTGCTCACATGCTGCAACATCTCGGAGATCTCCCGATCCGTGCCGGTACGCTGACCGGAGAGCAGTTCGTTCAACTCCTTCAAGGCGTTGTTCTTCATCTCCTCGGCCTGACGACCTTCCTCCTCCAGCATCTCGATGAGGGGTTTCAGGTAGATCATCAAGCGCGGATCGATACGTTTTTCCAACGTTTGCAGAATGGTGCTCTGCTGGCTCTGGAACTTGTCGAACATCTCCGGCACCTGGGACAAGACGTCGAGCCTCTCCGCCACCGGGGCAGAGGCCGTCAAGTGCGCGTGATCCGCCTTTTCCAACAACTGCTGCAAGGAGGTCTTCAGATCGGCCACATCCTTGCGCACCTCGTCAAGCCCCTGCCGCACCTCGGTGCTGATTTGACCATTCATCGGAATCGCATCGTTTTTCATGACATCCATGCGCCGCATGAAACCGGTGATAGAGTCTGCGGAGGTCTCGATGCGATTGAGCTTTTCATCCAGGCTTCTGACATGCACCACCGTGGAGAGGTGTACCTCCACCACCTTTTTCAACAGATCCTCCAACAGCATGATGCGATTCTGCAGACCGGCATCGTCGGAAACAGCGCTATGATCCATAACGATCGCTCCTCCAGGCATTATTTGGTTTGTACGTACACCAAAATATCATGACATTTAATGCATCGACCCGAAGGGGGATGCGGTCTGGTCGAATTCGGCATGATTGGCGGCCCAACCTTGTAATAGGTCGAGACCTGCTCCCACACTTTGGCCACCGGCGTGGCCGGCTGACTGCCCGGCGGTGCTCCACCGCGGATCAGATGACAGTTGGTGCAGGGGCCCCAGGTCGGATGCGGCATGCTCGCCCCCGGATTGATGGTCGGAATACGTTTGACCAGCATCCTCTGCAACGAATTGGACGGCGGATTGACCAATTGCAACACCGGTTCCTGCAAAGAGGGTTGCGTCGGCTTGGGAATCGAACCGAACACCTCGCCCTGCACCTGACCAGTCGCCTCGCCCGCGAGCAGGGTGTTTGAAACCCTGCCCCAGCCCCCGAAACCCCACAGGCCCAATCCAACCACCACAATCAGCGCAATCACCGCTATTGCCGCCTTGACTCTGGCTGAATCGAAGGACAAACCGCTCATCGTCGTCTTTCTAGCGCAGCTTGTTCGACCACAGGGCAAACCCCTCGTCGTTGCGCAACTGACAGATCCTGCCATTGATCCGAATTCGTTTGGCATAAATCAATGGACGCACTCCATTCTTTTCATAGGAGAATCCAGCACCGTCCACCGCGACGTCATGCGCCAGAGGGCAACCGAGATACTTCAAAAACCAACCTGGCCCCACCGAAATGCGTGACTCCGTACCATTGGCAGTGGTCAACCAAAGATGCAATTGGCCATCGCTTTGCGGTTGCTCCGAGACCTGCTGCACCGTGCCACTGAAGGTGACTGTTGGGGCTTGTTGCAACTGTGCCAAACCGGCGATTCCTGTTCCGCCATCAGGTGGGGTGCGAGGTGCCGCCACCGGGATCATGCGCAACGCCTGCTGATCCCCTGGACGCAACAAGGCATTGCTTCCCACCGGACCCGTCACCATCGGTTGCAACGCTGCTTTTCGCTCCCACACACGCTCCGGCAACAGCGCAGCCACCACAATGAGCAGCACCACCAGCACGCCAGCAACCAGGATCCACTCCGCCAACCCCATGGTACGTTTCATCCGGTTACCCCTTTCAATCCTGGTCCCGAACATCCGGGGTCAGGTAAAACTGCATGCTGCCGATATTCTCCACGTTGAAACTCAACTTGTCTGTCAGGGCAGCCAGGATCAGATCTCCTTCAAACACCTTCAGATCCTTGTCCACCCGCAGATCGGCTTCGATGTAGAGCGATTCACCCAGACTCCGCGCGCGCAAATAATTGATCCCCTGAATACGCGGAAAGGCGCGGATGATCTTGTAGATCCCCTCCAACTCATCAACATCCGGCGAGGCATCCATCAGGTTATCCACGGCCTCGATGATCAACTCGATGCCGATCTTGATGACCAGCAACGACAAAACGATCGCGGCCAGAGGGTCGGCCACCGGAAAATCCAGCACCGTGGCAAAGAACAACCCCACCACCATGCCGACCGAGGAGAAGGCATCGGAACGATTGTCCCAGGCATTGGCCATGATCGCCGGGCTGTTGTTCTCGACTGCCACGCAACGTTGATATAGAAACATCAACTCGTTGCCGATCGTCGAGACCACCGCCGCAACCAGGGACATGCGATCTGGCGTGGCAAAGGTGTTGTTGATGATACTCAACAGCGCATCCACCATGATAAAAATGGAGCCGATCACCAGAATCAACCCAACGATTCCTGACGAAATGTGCTGGATTTTTCCGTAGCCATAGGCGAACTTCTCATCCGCAGGACGATCGGAAAGCCGCAGGCTGAACAATGTAAAGACGCTCGCCAGCAGATCGGCCATCGAGTGGAAAGCATCCGCCATCAACGCCGCGCAGTTTGTAACCAGCGACATGATGATCTTGTAGATGACCATGAAGACATTGAACCAGATCGAGTACCAGGTCACGTGGTCACGGCAGTTGATACAGTGCGGATACTTCATGGACGCTTCTGCCTTGAATCGAAAAAGTGAACTGGATTCATCTTCATCCCCTGCCTATTTTGCCCCATCCCGTTCAGGCGGTTGTGTATGCGCATCGGATCTGGATCCGGTTCCCGCAGCATCCGGATCAGACTTGATCTGACCCTTGCCGGTACCAGACGGCGCCGGAACCGCAGGCTTGGAATGCTCCTTGCCGTGCGACGTGTTCAACTCGCCCTCTGGAATCAACCGCATGAATTTCCTGGAATCCAAATCCATGTCCATGTTGTCCGGTCCAGGAGTGGCACTGAAATACTGAAATCTCTGAAACCCGAGAATCCTTGCCATCATCGACCAGGGAAAGGTCGTGATCAGCGTGTTGTAGAGCTTGACGTCCGTGTTGTACTCGTCCCGGCGCTGACTGATGAGATTTTCGATATCCACCAGTTTGTCCATCAACTGCTGATAGGTGGTTGATGTCTTGATATCGGGATATTGCTCCACCAATCCGAACAACCGCGCAAGCGCTTCAGCCGCCGTCGTCCCGGAAGGAAGCGCCCCCCCAGGCATGGCCGGTTGACCATTCTGGGCGTCACCTTGGCCATTGACCTTGCCATTGCCATTGCCCACGGTCGTCGCCGCACCAGTGCTCGCGCCCGAACCCGCTCCTGAACTCCCTTTGCCCATCATCCCCAGGCGACCGTCCGAAACATACCGGAACACCTCCTGCTCCAGCATGGCATGGTTCAAGGTCAGGTTGACCAGATTGCCGAAAAGGTTGGAGCGTCGTTGCAAGGCGTCATGAATGTGTCCACGAGCAGACAACACCTGCTCCTCGGCTGCGACAAACCGATTGAAATTATAGAAAGTCGTCACCACCAGAAAGAGAATCGACGCAATGCTGAAGCCCAACACCAATGATTTGGATTTGATCGGCGGCACTTCAACGACCTGCGTAACCTCCTCATCCTGGTACAACTGACGCATCAGTTTACGCATGCGCTGCATGCGCTCACTGCTGGTCATCTCCAGACCGAGGTCATCCATCTCGTCCATCGGTTCACGTTTGTCCGCCATGAAAAGTCACACCTGACCGTAGTTCAACCGTCCTGAATCCCTTCCTTGATTTCCGAGGTCTTCTTGAAAAAAACCACGGCCTCTTCATGCTTGCCCTGCTGATCCAATACGAAACCAATCGATTGATAGACCTTCATTTCATTGGGACGAATGGCCAGGGCATTCTGGAAGGCCTCGATCGCACCTTCGTATTCACCAAGATGATCCAGAGCCAAACCAAGACGATACTGCATGTTGAAATTGTTCGGCGCCTTGGCAAGACCAGCCTGCAACACCTCCATCGCCTTCTTGTACTCCTTGGCTTGAATATAGGCCATGCCGAGAATCGAACTCACCCGCGTGCTGGCCGGATCCAAAGCGCGCGCCTTCTCAAGCGTGAGGATTCCTTCATGGGTCTGCTCGGTCTTCAGGTAACAATACCCCAAATGGAACAACGCCTCCTGATCCTTGGGCACCTGTCGGATCACCTGCTCCAGAAGGGGCAACGCCTGCCAATAGCGACCGTGCTTGGTGTGCTCAACCCCCCGCTCCCGGTAGAACCGGGCGCGCATCTCGTCGTCCACCGAGAAGACGCGATTGAAGGCGTTGATCGAGGTGACGGCCATGCGTTGCAAGACCCCCAGAGAGGCATACGACAACAGTTTGATCTCATCCAGCATATTGACAGGGGAACGCGTATTACTCATGGAGGTCGAATCCTTCTTTATTCAACGGATGATGATATGACAAGCCTGACATGGGCCCCGATCCTTGTGGGGGGCGACCGCATTCACCCGAATGGGTGGTGGCGGCAGAATGATGCCATCTGGATCTGGAACGATATGTCCCGTCGTGCCGATGGCGTGACATTGGGTACATGGACCACGGTAAGGATGCGGCATGATCTCACCGGGCAGGATCATCGGCGCGGTTTCCACCTGGGCATAACCAAGATTGTTCTTGGCCACCAGCATGAACTGCTGCATCTTTCCCTTGCGATAGATCAACATCGATGCGGACTTGGCCATTTGCACCCGCCGACTCTCCGTGACCAGATCCTCCAGAGTACGCACGGGCTTGCCATTCACAGCCACCAGCACATCGCCAGCCAGAAGTCCGGCCTCGGCGGCGTTCAGGGTGACTTCATCGATCAGCAACCCTTCCAACTCCAACGGCAGTTTGAGTTTTTTCTTCAATTCCATCGACAGGGGCAATGCTTCCAAACCCTTCCAATGGCCCTCGGAGAGTTTGGCTTTGGGGTTGAGAAAAGGCTTGAGGCCCGCATCAGCAACGCCTTTTTCCATGATGGACGAAGCGGTCGGTGGCATGACTGGTACCGCAATGGTCCCAGGCGCGGAGGCGAACGCCTGAGTGTTGGCCGGAGTCGGTTGCGCCATGCGTGCCACGGGTGTAGCAACCGAAACTCTACTGTCGGACGCGCTTTTGGCAGCCGCATCAACAGTCACATCCCTCGCTCCTTTGGTTTGCGGGTCTGTCAGCAAGGCATACATGGCCAGTCCAAGGACCAGGATGAATCCGACCATGACCAGCGAGGCCGCATCCAGTTTCAGTTTCATGACAGAAACATCCTTATCGCGATAATGAACATGAGCACCGCATAAATCCAGCGCAATACGTTCAATGAGATGACCGATGTCAACCAGGCACCGACCATGCCGCCCACAAAGGCGCCCGGTGTCAGAATCAAGGCCATCACCACCGGGGTATGCACCTCGAACGATCCGGTGTTCACACCGTGCCACAAGGCCACCATGGAGCCGACAATCGAGGCGAAAAAGACCAGCGTGGCACTGTTGGCAATGGCGGTGCGCAGTGGCATGCGCGCGATATAACGCTGCAGAGGCACCTCAATCACACCGCCGGTAATACCGAGAATACCACTGATGATGCCCATCGGCAGGCCAAGCATGCCATGTCTGGCCTGGGCATTCCGCCATTCAGGCGGAGGCAGGTCTTCTGTGATCCGGTTGTTGCCAAAATATCTCTGCAACCAAATGAGCCACGCCGCATCCTTTCCGACAGAAGGCAGATCCTCATCCAAGGCACTCCGCTTCATGGAGTTGCTTACCCGATATTCGGTGATCTCAACCAACATCTTGATGCCAAGCAGCAGGGCAAAGACACCCAACAACCACTGGATGGCGGTCTTGCTCATGACATTGCCAATGAAATATCCGAGTACCATGCCAGCCATGGCCCAGGGGATCAGAGGACGGCATTGGTCGAATTTCAGCAAACCCTGGCGCTGATAACGAATCATGGCCGCGCCGTACATGAAAATGTTGGTGATGTAGGCCACAGGACGCACCAGCAACAGTCCATAGCCGAAAAACCACATCAGCCCCGTGACCTTGATGATCCCGCCCCCCATGGTCATCATGCCACCGCTGATGCCGGAAATAAATCCGAGCAACAACAATCCGAGGAAATTGCCAGGCGTATACCCAAGAATCGACCATCCGGTTTTATGAATTGGATCTTGCACCGCCCCAACCGCATCGGTCGGAGTGGTCAAGGCAACATGCTTGCCGAGGTTGATACCCAACAGACCCTGCACCTTCTGCCACCAGATATCCGCAGTGCGTGGCGCCCGGGTCGACGACACGGGTGAGGTCGTCTGCGAAGTCGGAAAAAGCGGCTCTGCAGACGGATTCACGGCAGACGCCGGGGAACTTTTATGGACGAAGGTAACGACATCCTGAAAATGGGTCACGAGCACTGTCGTCGGAATCGCATAACCGAAAATGCGTCCACTCGCATCTTCAACCGCCAGGTTGATGCCCACCAGATAGCCATTGCCGTTCACCAACGGCCCTCCGTTCTGCGCCCAATTGTAGACCGCATCGGTGAGCATCAGGTGGGTCAACTGGCTATCCTTGATCTGAACCGGTTCGGTCAGATCCATTTTGGCCACGGTGCCGACTCTTTGAATCGCCTCGGTGCCCAGTGGGTCGCCCCACGCCTGCACCGGATCGCCCACTTTCAGCACCGGAGTCTGTTCAAGCGCCAGATAGGGAAAAATATCCTGGGAGACGATCTTGATCAGCGCCAGATCATGCTGGGGCAACACCTTGACCGTCTTGGCCGGATATTGCCGCGGACCAAAAGGGGTCTGAACCCGGACCTGAATTTCCGCCAGGTCTTGCAACAGATGCTGCGCCGTGACCACATATCCTTTCGGATTGATGATCACGCCGGAGCCGGTGCTGACATAGTTTCCTTCCTGACCACTGACCGCCTTGCGGATGCCGGCAATGTTCACCGTGGCCACACGGATGGGATTGATCGTCTGGGATACGGGTTGCGTCAAGGCCACACCCTGGGCATTTGCTCCGGATGTGGTCGATTGCGTCACTGTCAGCATGCCCAATCCCAACAACTGGTCCGCATGATCCCGCACCAGATGGATCCCCCAGGCGAACGTACCGATGAACAGTACGATCAGCACCACGGCGGGAATTCTCCACGCCTGACGGCAAAACGGCGGAATATGGGGCAGATGCCTGTACACTCTCATCTTGGTGTCCTAGAAAATCTTTTTCTCAAGTCTGATCGAAACCATCTGCGGCCAATCCATCGTCTACGCAGCAATCAGCGTGATATAGACGGTGGAGAGCATCAAAAACAGCAAGGAAATCGGAATGCCCCACTGCAGATAGCTGTGAAAATCAAGTACATCTCCAACAACAGGTCGATCACGCGGCTGTTCCCTGGCATACCGGGCCATGATACTGGCCACAACCGGTCCCGCCGTGGCACCGGAGAGCGTGGCCGATGACCCGGCCAAAACCCCCAAAGAGAGCGCCCACCAGATGGCATCTCCCGAAAAATCACTGCTCATCCCCTTGACCACCGGAATCAACAAGGCCGTTGCAGGCCCCGCGTTGAACATCGGCGTCACGATACCGGCAAGCCACATCAGCACAATCAGTGTGGTTGTACTCTGGTTGCCGCCCAGAGTGACGATGACTGCACGGAATATCTCCAAAACGCCTGCAGCCTGCAACCCTCCTACCATGACAAACAGCCCAAGAAAAAACAACAGATCCCCCCCGCTCATGGCGACAAAGAGATCATCCTTGGGAACTCTGCCCCATAACAACATGGAAACACCGGCCACCACAGAGATCATGGCGGGCAGTATGCCAAGCGGCTTGGCCAGGAAGAATCCGAGCAGGGAGAGGGAAAATGCCCATCCGCCCACTTTGAAGAGATATGGATCCACCGAGATCCGTCCGGCAGCCGCATGATGCGGTGAGAGTTGTGCCAGAGCCTGATGAATGGCATCCATGTCGAGTCCCTTGGATGCTGCGCCTGCGGCATACTTTTGGAAATGCAGAAGTACCACCGCCAGGAGTACCAGACACGGCACCATCATGCCGCCGATGAAATCATCGAAATGCAGCCGTGCGACCGATCCAATGATCATGTTGGGGAAATCACCCACCAGGGTGGATGCGCCTCCCAGATTGGAGGCGATCAACTCCGCAGCCACCAGCGGCGCAGCCGGCATGGCGAGTGACTGGCAAAGCACCAGAGTCAATGGCAGCACGATCACCATGACAGACAGATTGTTGAAACACAACGAAGCCGTATAGGTTGCCAAGATCAACAGGGACAAAATCAGCAATCGATTCCCCTGTGAATAGCGCACAGCCTTGAATGCCAGGTCATGAAAGATGCCGGATCGATACAGTACGTTGGAGATCAACGACATGCCAAACAACAAGGCCAGACTATCGAAATAGATGGCCTCGAACGCTTCCTGGAGAACATAGAAATCAAATATCCATCCCAGAACAAGAAACAGAACAGCACCGCCGAGCATGGCCTGCCCACGTTCCACACGGTCGGTTTGCACCAGGATGAAGATCGCCACGAACAGCGTTAGTGTCATGACAATCCGGAAAATCTCCATGAATCACACCGCCTCCATGTCTGGCGTTTCCGTTCCGACTCTCTTGGCGAAATTTCGGCGCATCGCGGCAAATTCGTCATCCATCTGGTGCAACTCTGGCAGCGTGCCGCTTGCGGACTTGAAATGGACACTCACCTCGCCCAGATGCGGAATGGCATTCACCAGTCGCTCCTCAACCCACAGACTGATCTCCTTGCCACGTTCGATGGTCAAATCCGGATCAATGCCAATCACCAGTGTGATCCAGATATCCTGACCAACCCGTCGGGTCAGCACACTTTCGACCGTCTGAACTCCAGAAATGGTTTTGGTCAACTCCTGCACCCTCTGGATGGTTGTCTGAGGCGCTGAGACATCCATCAATCCCTGCAACGCTTCCCAGGAGATCTTCGCGCCCAGATGGAACAGGTCCAGACACTCGCCGACCGCCACCAGCGTATCCAGCCAGGGCATGGATAAATAGTGCGACCCGATGATGCCCATGGCAACGGCCATGGATGAGATGGCATCCGACTTTTGATGTTCCGAAAGAATGGCCACGATCGGGCTGTTGACCTGTTGGGCCACACAACGAGTGTAATACCACATGTAGATATTGGAACCGACCACGAACAACGCGGTCCAAAGCGCAATCATGTGTGGAGCCTTGTGGGTCATCCCGGCCCCGGACAGCACTTTGTCTGCCTCGAAATAGATGAACATGCCGGTGATGATGATCATCGACAGGCCGACAATCAACGAGAACAAAAATTCCGCCTTGCCATGACCAAATTGATGTTCTTCATCAATCGGTTTTTTGGAATATTTAAGTCCAAGAAGGATGAGAAAAGATGTTAATACGTCCTTGGCCGAATAGAGCGCATCGATCATCAATGCCTGCGAACCGGAGATGAACCCGACAAAAAGCTTCAGCAAGGACAAGCCGATGTTGACTACCAGACCTGTCCACCCCACGGTTTTGTGACAGATCAGGCATTGTGGATAACTCATGCTTCCTCACCCCTGCGTCGGATGCGCATGACTTTGCGCGCCAGATGATTGACCGTTGCCAGCAAAAAACCGGCAATGAAAGCTCCGGAAATGATCAAAATCAGAGGCAGTTCGAGTGGAGGCCCCACAACGAGCCGAACCTGTACCGCATGCATGTTCTGGGAAGCAAAAATCAACAATAAAATTGCCAACAAAAGAGACAAGAAAGCCCGTGATCGGCCTTCCTTGTCTCTTTGCGGTCTTTTTTGTTGCTGTCCCACCTTCATTCCTGATGTCAAATATTTTCCGCCCAATTACCGATCAATGGCAACTTCCAGGCACGACCCGTGAAGACCGAAATGAGCCCGATCACGGAAAAGACGAAACACAACAAACTTGAAATGCCAAAGAACAGGCGTCCCAATCCGGGGAACACCAGGCTGTAGATGGCCAGAACCTCCCACATCCACAACACGATTCCCTGACGGGCGTGAAAGCGCACATAGGAATCATCCCGATTCACCACCAACGGCACCAAGGAAAGGATGCCCAGATAGCTCATGGCTGCCAGCATCCTGGTGGTCAGGCTGCGTGACATGGTCACTGTCGATGTCATTTCGAACTCTCCATCTGTCTGAAGGTGATTGCGCCAGGTCAGTTCTGGTTCATTACGCAGAAGCAACGTGTCCAACCTGGTCCCAGTATTGTGGCGGCAACTCCATGGCCAGTTTCAAGGCGCCGATGACACCGCAGTAATCCGGATCCGGCACCTGCTGAACCTGCACCGTGCCATAATCCTTCATCATTGCCACGATCATCTCCTCAAGGCCGCGAATCTTGGAACCTCCGCCGGTGAGATAGATGTTCTGCAACGCTTCCTCCTGATCTTCTGGATCGAAGACACTGATCAGCGCCTGCAGATGCTCCACGATTTCACTGACGATCGATTCGCAGGCTGTGCGGATCTCCTTGGTCAAATTGATCGAAACCGGTTTGCCTGCCACGCGCATATTGACGACAATTTCCTCTTTCGGCTCCCCAACAAAGGCATACTGCTCCTTGATCTTGCGCGCAAGGTTGTTGGTCATCTGCACGTTTGAATGATTCTCGCGGATAAGATTTTCCAAAACCAGGTCAATGTAGTTGCCGGCCTTGAGTACCGTAACCTGCTCGTTGACCCCCGGAATCGTTCCCATCATGGCGCATATGTCCGTCGTACCACCACCGATGTCGATGATGATCGCATTGTTCAACTGATCGATCGCATAGGCGGCCATGAACGGCTCGGAAACCACCATGGAGAGATCCAGAAGCTCATGAGTAATTTTCAAAAGCTGATTCTTGTTGAACAAAGATGCGCGGGCCGGAACTCCCAATACCCCGTAAATCTTTTCGCCGGGTTGGGGGTGCATGAGGCGGATGGCATTCTTGATCAACAACTTGGCCGCTTCCGTGGCCTGATCATTGGCATCCTTGAGCACACCATCCTCCAGGGGATAGTGGATATTCAGATAGGATTGCCGCTTGATCGCTTCCTCCCCGATCATATGCGATTGGTGCATCAGTTTGACGCCAATGATGTCCTTGGGATAGCCGACAACGGAACGAACCGAGGCCTTATCCCCTCTATTGGACATGATCATGGTCCTGGATGTTCCCAGGTCGATTCCGAGCAAAAGTGGACTGCGATCGGTCTGTTGCATGGTTTTTCTATCCCTTCGGCGTGGATGTGAATAGAATGGTCATTCCTGTTCCAAACGTGGCCTGACTGCCGGCACACTTTCTATCTTATTTTGATGGTTTGAATGCCCGCAACACCGACCCTATGGCACCAAACACCGGCATGGTCACGAGGCCAACAGTGCCAACCACGACATTACCGGCTCCAATGACAATATCGGCCACTCCACCACCCGCGCCTTTGACGCCTTTGGCAATCCGACGCGCGGCACGATCCGTTCCAGAGAGCTTTGGACCAGAATCTTCCATCGGCAATTCGCCGGTCACGGTGGTCTGCATCTTGATCGCGGCCTCTACGCTTCCTTCGACCACCGCGCCAACCATGTCACCCAACGCATTGAAGATCCCAATTCCCAGCGACTCGACCGGCACCTCAATGATGCCATCCTCGGCAACCCGGCGTCCGGTACGCGGCGCACGACGTTTGGCTGCAGGAACTGCTTCTGCGCCTGGTTGAAACGCTTCGGCTTCGGTACCCTTCGGACGGGACTTTCTGAGTTCCAACTCCGCAGACTGCGGTTCCTGACCCTTCAGTTGACGCAAGAACGCCTCGGTCAATCGGGTCTGACTCGGTGAAGGCAGAGGATCCATCTTCTGGCGAGTCCCGCTCGGCACCTTCATCGAAGGAGGCAGCAGCACTCCCGACGGCAAAACAGGTTGCGCACTTTCGACAGCCGTTGTCTGCGGTTCGGCCACAGGCAGTGCAGCCTCAAGCGTGACCGTTTCCGATACGCCCTCATTGGCTTGGGAAGTTGCGACCTCGGTAGTGACAACACTCTCTGGCAAATCGGTTGTCGTCACGTCTTCCTGAATCGTAAAGCTGGACGCAGGCTTGACCTCGGCTGCCTCGGCTGCGGCAGGAGCTTCGGTTGCAACAGGTGCATCGGTCGCTGCCGGGACTTCCTCTTGAAGCCCCATTCTGGCCTTCAACGTGCTACGCAGATCAAACCCGTCCTCCATACGCTTGGAGGCCGCATCCCGGATCATCTTCAGCACCCGCTCCTTCTCGGCGGCAGCCACAAAGGGATCTTTTTTTGTCATCAACAGATCGACCTTCGGGCTCTCCTCTATGGGTTTTGCTTCGACTTGAGAGGTGTGAACCGATGTGCGCGCCAAATCCGTGAAGTGATCCGCCAGCCCGGACATCTCAGCCATCTTTTCGGCAATCGGGTTGGCCGGTTTCTCTTCCGGCGTGATGGTTCTGGTCTCCTTGGCAACAGCCGCTTCAGCCGACTCCTCCGACCTGGCAGACTCATCCACCTGACCAACAGTTTCTGTCAGACTTGAGACTTCCTCTGCGGGCACAGTTTCGATCACAGGCGTCGCTTCGGTCACGGGAACCGTTTCGGTCACAGGGACCGCTTCGGTCACAGGTGCCGTTTCGGTCACAGGTGCCGTTTCGGTCACAGGGACCGTTTCGGGCACGGGTGCCGTTTCGGGCACGGGTGCCGCTTCGGTCACGGGTGCCGCTTCGGTCACAGGGACCGTTTCGGTCACAGGGACCGTTTCGGTCACGGATGCCGTTTCGGTGATTGACTTCGCAACTTCAGACGCATCTGCTCGTGGAGAGGACTTCACAACAGTTGCGATCTTTGACGTAGGCTGTTCAACCGGCGTGGACGGTTCTTTCTCTGGCTCGGCAAGTTTCACAACCAGTGACGGCTCCGCAGACCGGAATGATTTCTGCTCTGTTGATGATCGAACAGGCTTGTCCATGGGTGCCGGTTTGCCGTTCTGCTTTTGACCGGCCTTCAATTTATCGTTGATCTGACGCTGCAAGACTGCATCCATCTGGGTGGCAGCCGCGTCTTCTGTACTCACCGGATCAGCAGCCACGGATTTTTCACTGATGGGTTTTGGCTTGTCACTCTCAAGTCCGTCTTTGATTTTTTCCATCTCGCTGTTTCTCCTGTCAGCCGGTATTCATTGGCGATAATGAGGATCATTGCTGTCATTGCAATGTGACAAACATTCTTTTCCCATCACGTTCCACGTCGAGCAAAATCGTCTTTGCCGTGGCACTGGCCTTGATTGCCTTGTCCAACTCCGCATTGCTGCCAACCGGACTGCCGTTGA
This sequence comes from Magnetococcales bacterium, assembly GCA_015232245.1. GTDB lineage: Bacteria > Pseudomonadota > Magnetococcia > Magnetococcales > Magnetaquicoccaceae > Magnetaquiglobus. The sequence goes on from JADGAB010000007.1 coordinate 24,077, forward strand.
TCGCAACTACGATGTCGTTGGCGCGTATGCCTGCCATTTCGGCCTGCAGCCCAGGATCAACCTCCTGAACCACAGCCCCTTGTTTGTTCTTGAGTGCGGGGTTCTTGGCCGCAGCACTCTTTTGGATGGGTTGCAACTCCATACCAAACCACTCAAATTCCGTGGGCGGTTTGGGTTGACCTGTCTTGGTCTTGGTTTTTGTTTTGGTCGTTTCAACAGGCTGTGCCGCAGGCGAGATTGGAGCCTGGGTTGGCTCTGCAACCGTTGCCTGCGGAGCCGCATTGACCGGCTGCGGATTCATGGTAAGCATCACTTCCATGCGCTGGCGCTTGCGTACCAGTGAGAAACGCGCCTTGTCACCGATTGGGATCTCCTGCAAACGCCGTTGCAACTCATCCGGATTGCGCACCCAACGACCATTGACCTTGAAGATGATGTCACCGGTTTGCAATCCGCCGGTTTCAGCCAACGATCCGGGCTGCATGCCCTGGAGAAAAACTCCGGTCGAATAGGGTGGCTGGAACCGTTTGACCAAGGTGTCGTCAAGGGTTCTGAACTCGGCACCCAGAATCACGGAAATGACGCTGGCCGACGGACCCGGCGGATTGGCCGATGCAACCGCATTCGCCGTTTCAGGTGCATTCATCGCTCCCGGCATACCTGCTGTGCCGACCGAATTCGTCGCACTGCCGGCATTGCCTGGTTGCTGGGGAGTCAACGAGATGTTGATGCCATTGGCGCCACCTGGTGCGACAACATTACCGACCGGCTGGTTGACCGGTTGGCCATTGCGCAGGATCACATGGCAATTCTCACACACGCCGCGATCCCCATGCGGTGCCACGGCATTGACAGGAATCGGCGGCGGACCGGTACGGGTGGCAGCCACCGCGCGCCCCTGATTCAACCAACCCGGCTGGGTCATGGCCGGCGTCACATCTGGAATGGAGATCACTTCGGCAATGAACTCCTTGACGCTGTTCACGGGAACCGAGAAACCCACTCCGGAAAAAGCTTGTGTCGGCGAGTAGATGGCGGTGTTGATACCGATGACGTAGCCGTAACGAGAGACCAGAGGGCCTCCCGAATTCCCCTGATTGATGGCGGCATCGGTCTGGATAAGATCCTTGTGAACCGTTCCTTCGATGGTGACCGCCTTGCGGGCACCGGAGATGATCCCCTTGCTGACGGTCTGATCCAGGCCAAAAGGACACCCCACGGTGATCACCGGATCGCCGACAGCCAACAGATCACTGTTGCCGAGAGGGGCCGGCTGGAGTGGAATCGGAACATTGATCTTCAGCAACACGAGATCGCGAGTCGGATCGAGTCGAATCACATCCGCTGGATAGCGCTGCATTCCATAAGGACCAAAAACAGTCACAAAAACGTTCTGTGAGTTCTCTACCACATGGAAATTGCTGACGATGTAACCATCAGCCGAAACGATCACCCCGGAACCAATGCTCTCCATGGCCACGCCAGAAAATGGGCTGGCAAATTTCAGCACATCCCCCCCACCCGGGGTGGCCACCGTGACGGGCTGGGCAGCATTGGGCTGCGAAGAGGCCGCAGGGATGGACATCGGCATGGTATTGGGCATGGTCAAACTTCGGTTCTGCGTACTGACGTTCACCACGCTTGGCAGAATGGAGCGCACCACGGTGGGAAAGGACTCCTGATCCGTCGGAATTTGCACTGGATTCTGGAAGAGGGGTTGCGGCCACACCATGCCAGCGGTTTGACCTTGCACCATCATGGGTGGTGCGGTCTGTACCGGGGTGCCGGGCAAATCGGCGATCGCCTGGATACCTTTCCGTCCGACATCGCGCGTCAAAGCGATCGCCTTCTCCGAGTCGATGCCGATCTCATCGAGGAAATAATTCAGGTACCAGTAGCTTCCAATCAGGCCCAGGAGGGCCATCGCTCCCAGGATATAGAGGTATTTCCTGTACTGGAGGCCACATTCGACGCTTTTGCTGGAAAACATAGCGTTCTACTCGTCGGATTGGGAGGGGGTCTCGGACAGTTCCGCATCCATCGGGGTCGTGGGCTGCTCCTTTTTGATCTTCGTGACTCCAGCACCCAGCGAAACGATGCCGAGAATCAACAGCGCCATGGGTACCACACCCCGCAGCAGTTCAACGATCGACCACCACCAGGTTGAGACGCCCCACAGGCCAAGCGCCATGGCAATCAATCCGAATACGATCTTGGGCATTACAAGCCATCCTTGTTCAGAATTAGATAGAAGACAGATCCAAATCTTCAGACATTTTCGGCCCACCCTGGGCAACTTTCATAATGGTCAATGCATAACCGAACAGAACCAGATTGACGATTCCCATGAATATGAACGGTACGGTCGGACCGATCCAATCGAACAGGAGTCCGCCGACCTGCAAAAAAAAGATCACCCCGAAGCAACCGATCGTGTTGAATACGCCCAGCACCGACCCTCGGATCTCTTCCGGGGCCAGATCCAAGGCCAAAGTCTGCGGGACGAGCACGCAGCCGGCCTGACCGATGCCGATGACGGTGATCGGCAACAGGATCCACCAGGAAAATGGATTCAGAATCAAACCCATCGATGCAAAACCGATTCCGGAGATCAACAGACCGATCACGATGGCAGGAACCCGTCCGATCCGCGCGGTAACCCGCCCCCAGATCGGAATGGAGACCAACACCACAAACCCCAAATAACCAATGACCAACCCGGCGCGCGACGCAGCCTGTTCATGGCTGGTCTTTTCCAGGAGATCCGCAAAATAGACAAACCATGTCATCAAAAACAAACCTGCGACCACCATGTCGTTACGGGCCGTGAAGGCAGAGAAAAAACTCAATCGCAACCCTTGCTCCCGCTTGACCAGCGCCCACACATCCTTGAAGGGAAAACTGCGGTCCACGATCTTGGGCTGTACCATCTCCACCAGAAGATTTCGAGCCAGCCAGGCACCAGCCAGAGCGAACAGACCCGCCATCCACATGGTTTTGGTGACGCCGATCTGTTCAGGCAGTTGCATGAAGACCGCATAGACGATCATCACCCCGAAGGCCATCATGAAACCGACATTGGCCAACAAAAGCGGTCGATCTTCCGGACGTGTATAATCTCCCGTAAGCGTCGCGATCTGTGGCCAGATCAAGGTGCCTCCCAACGACATCAGTATTCGAACCAGATAAAAAATCACAAGCAGATTCAAGCCGATCAGAGCGCTGATCTCCCGATCGAAAGGCGCCAGCAGCGCCGTGATGCCGGCCAGCAAGAACCCGTAAACAATTAAAGGGACACGCCCGATCCGATCAGAGATGTAACCGAGATACCCAACGAACAGCAGATCCACCAATTCCGTAATGGCCTGAATATTGGCATTGACGAAACCCGCATTTTCCCGCGCCAGTCCGAGCACCCGACTCAAATAGAGAGGCTGCAATGCCAGAACCATGGTCAAGAAAATCATGACAATGGCCACGATGAGATAGAGGGCATTGTGATGATAGCCCTGCAAATCCTCCACCATGGTCGCATTGGCCTCCATGCCAGCACGATTGACCGATTCCCTGGCCACGCTCATACCGCTTTCCGCTGCTCGTCTGACAATCCGGCAAGGGATGCGATCACGGGAATTCTCCAACGTTGATTCATCACGACGGAAAACAGCCCGAACATGCTCAAGAACAACACAAGCACGGTCGAGGTGCTGAACAGATAAGGTCCCAGTCCAGGCAGGTGCATGGCAAAATAGGAGAGTACCGTCCAAATCCACAGCACCAGGCCCTGTCTGGCGTGAAACACGACAAACGAGTCTTTCGACTCCAGCATCAACGGCACCAGGCACAAAACGCCCAGGTAACTGAATGCAGCCATCAAGCGACTTTTCATGGTCGGACGAAATCGATAAAAACGATGTCAAAATTCACCCGCTTGCCGGACTGCTGCTCAAAGCAGACAAACCGGCAAGCGGAACCCTGTCAACCCTGATCCGCGTCCAATCAGCTCAATGCATCCTCAAGCTCGCCATCTTCCTGGGAACGTTTCATGTAGCTGTAGATTCCGACTCCAACCGCAGCCAAAGCGCCGACCAACAGAATCGGTCCCCAGCCACCCAAACCAAGTCCGAGTCCCAGACTGGTGCCTGAACCGGTCCAAATGGTTCCACCCGCAGCAGCCCCCTTGGCGCCGACAGCGCCGGCGGCACTGGCAGCAGCCTTGGCGCCTCCGGAGAGGGTGGCCGAACCCGTGAGCGCCGATCCGCCCGCCATGGTGTTCGTGGTTCCCGTGGCAATGGAGCCTGCCCCCAGGGTCGATCCTGTGGCGGTGGCGGCGGCCAACGTTTCATTGCCAACAGCCACCGTGCCCACTTTGCAGGCCGCGGCCCCTTTGCCAACCATCGCACCCTTGCCGGCAGCGGCAGCGCCTTTGCCAGCCGTGGCACCCTTGCAGATCAAGGTGCCCTTGCCCGAAGCCGCGCCGCCCTTGGCTGCCGCGCCTTCGATTTCGAATCCCATCTGCTGCATGGCCACGCCAGTCATGGTCCCCTTGGCCGCAGTGCCGGTGATGCCCGGATGCAGAACCAGCCATTTGCCGGCAGTGGTGGCGCCGATCGGCGACTTGCCTACAGTGACTGTCTGACCAACCAGAGTGGACAACTGACCCGCCTGTCTGGCTCCTTCCAGCTTCAGGGCCACCATGCCGCCATTGGCACCCTGGCCAGTCAACGGATTCAGAAAGATCCAGTTCGCCAATCCATCGCCTGTTGCCACGGTGCTGCCTACCGTAAAGGATTTACCCGCAAGCATGGGCACTTGGGCAGCCTGAGCAGCACCGCTCAACTTGAACATCATGGTTTCCACTGCCATCGTAACATCTCCCTTTATTGTTGATAATGCGTAAAAGCAAGCCGGACGCAACCAGAAAAACTTCAATTGCTTAACAAACAAACAAACAAACAAACAAAATTAGGAAGATTATTAAAAGATTATCGAGACGAGCTGCTCACATAATCATTCTTGGATTTGCATGCCATATATATCAAATAAAAATAATCCAGTCAAGTAAAGCAAGGCGCATTTTGGGATTTTTTTTAACAATTCCGTATGGATGAGAATTATTCCTATCTAT